>JALOTD010000063.1 GCA_025458105.1 Tabrizicola sp.
GCCAGCTTGTGCTCGGCATCGTAAGCGTAGGCCTTGGTCCCGTGGGCGGTCTGGGCGGCTGCCTTGGGCACAAGCCGCCCCACCACCGATGCAAACACGGATTTGTTTGCCATGATCGTCTTCCCTCTGTTTTCGCCAGGCCTTTGTGACCGAATCCGCTGCGAAGAGGAAGAAAAGCGCGAAACTGCCGTAACTATCTGGCAATGCTTCATAAAATCCCAGAATCAAGCATCTTGTGAGGGCCGTGACTGATACGATAGTATCGGACCTTATCGAATTGGATAAACCTCATGCGCAACGTCGTGATCGGCTTCCTCGGCACCCAGCTGGACATGGGCAAGCGGCGCGAATGGCGGCCTTCGGTCCAGCTGTGCGCACATCCAGACTTTCCGGTCGACCGGCTGGAGCTGATCCACGACAGCCGACACTTTCATCTGGCCTGCAACATCGTTGCCGCCATCGCAAAGATCTCGCCCGAGACGGAAGTGCGGCTGGTCAACATAAGCATGACGGACCCCTGGGACTTTCAGGAAGTCTACGGCAAGCTTTATGACTTCGCCGCCGACTATGGCTTTGACGAGGACCGGGAGAGATATCACATCCATCTGACCACCGGCACGCATGTAGCGCAGATCTGCTGGTTCCTTCTGACCGAAAGCCGCCATTTCCCGGCGCGTCTGATCCAGACCGGCCCACCACGCGACGGAGGCGAGCCGCAAGGGACGCTCGACGTCATCGACCTGGACCTCGCCCGCTACAACGCGCTGCAGCGCCGGTTCGAGGCCGCTCGGCGCGAGCATTCGGCCCTGCTTCTGGGTGGGATAGAAACCCGGTCGGCCAAGCTGACCGCCATGGTCGAGCGGCTGGATCTGGTCGCCGGATCGACCGACGCGCCGATCTTTCTGGTGGGAGAACCCGGCACCGGGAAGTCTGCGCTTGCCGCGCGCCTGCACGAGCTGAAGCTGGTGCGGCGACGGGTCAAGGGGCGTTTGGTGCAGGTCAACTGTGCCACTCTTGGCGACAGTGCCTTGTCGGCGCTTTTGGGGCAAAGGCGCAGCGGCAATGACAGACCCGGTTTTCTGCGCGAAGCGGATGGGGGTGTTCTGTTCCTGGATCAGATCGACCAGCTTGCCCCCGACGCGCAAGCCGCGCTGATCCAGGTTCTGGAAACCGGTCGCTATTGCCCTGTCGGGACCGAGGCCGAAGTTTCCGCCCGGCTGAACCTGATCGCCTCGGCCAGCCAAGAGCCGGGAACTCTGGTCCGTCTTGGCCGCCTGCGCCCTGACCTTGCGGCGCGTCTGGCGCAATGGCAGTTCCGTCTGCCCCCCTTGAGCGAACGGCGCGAGGATATCGAGGCACAGCTGCTGCATCTGCTTGCCGAGACCGAGCGTCTTCTTGACCGCCACACCGGGCTGAATGGCGACGCGCTGGCCCGTTATGTCCGCTTTGCCCGCGACCCGGCGACCCCTTGGCCCGGGAACCTGCGCGACCTGCAGGCGTCGGCCCAGCGGATGGCGGTCCTCGCGGAACGGGGCCGGATCACGCTGGCGATGGTCGAGGCCGAGATTGCCACCTTGACCGAGCAGTGGCGCGCGATGGCGACCGACCCCGATGCAAGCCTTCTGGAACAGGTGCTTGACCGGCCAGAGGCGCTGGACGAGTTCGATCGCGTCCAGCTTGCTGCCGTGATCCGCGCCTGCCGGGACTGTGGCAGCCTGTCTGCGGCCGGGCGGCGCCTCTTTGCGGTGTCACGGGCGGGAAAGACCAGCGCCAATGATGCGGACCGGCTGCGGAAGTACCTGGCCCGGTTCGGCTTGGACTGGGCAAGCGTGGCAGGTTGACGGTCAAGGTGAGGGACCGTCTCGCATGACGCTGGCCCGAGACCAGAGGGGCTTAGCCAGCGACGACCGCTTTTCGGGCCGCGCGGGCGATGACAAGCTCTTCGTTAGTGGGAATGACCAGAACCTTGGTGTGGGATCTGTCGGCCGAGATGGTGCGGGCATTCGCAGCATTGCGCCCCGGGTCAAGTTCGATCCCCATCCACAGAAGACGCGCGCAGATGCGGCTTCGGACATGCCGCGCGTTTTCGCCAATACCACCGCAGAAAACCAGGGCATCGATACCGCCCAGGGCTGCGGCCATCGATCCGATTTCCATCTGGCAGCGCAGGGCGAAATGGTCGATCGCCTCGGCTGCCTCCGGGGTGTCCGACGCCTCGAGCGTCCGCATGTCATTCGACAGGCCGGACAGACCAAGAAGGCCGGACTGCCGGTAAAGCAGGTCACTGATCGCGGTGGCGGACATGCCCTTCTGATCCATCAGATACAAAAGCACGCCCGGATCGAGCTGGCCGGGGCGTGTTCCCATTGGCACGCCGTCCAGCGCGGAAAATCCCATGGTCGTAGCCACTGAACGACCTTGTTCAAGCGCACAGAGGGAAGCGCCGTTGCCCAGATGGGCCACGATGACGCGTCCGGCGCCAAGTTGCGGTTCGGTCTTGGCCAGCACTCCGGCGATATAGTCGTAGCTCAGCCCATGGAACCCATAGCGCCGCACCCCTTCGGCATAAAGCGCGCGAGGAAGGGCATAGGCGTCGGCAATGAAGGGCTGGCCACGATGAAACGCCGTGTCAAAGCAGGCAACCTGCGGGACACCGGGAAACGCCGCCATGGCCGCGCGAATGCCAGCAAGGTTGTGGGGCTGGTGCAAGGGCGCAAAGTGGGCAAGGGTTGTAAGGTCTGTCAGAAGCGCATCCGTCACCTTTTCGGGTCCGGTCCGGTCGATGCCACCGTGCACCACGCGGTGGCCGATGGCGGCAAGATCAAGACCGGGCCACTGACAACGAAACGCGGCGATGACGGCGGCCAGAGCGCTGGTGTGGCTGGTCAGATCGCCTGCGGCCACAATCGGCGCACCAGCCGCATCCTTGAGTCTCAGCGTCGCTTCCGGACCAATCCGGTCCGCGATGCCGCTGGCAAGCGGCGTGTCCCCGTCAAGCGGAAAGAGTGCGACCTTCAGTGACGATGACCCCGCATTCAGGGTCAGGACCGCCCGCGTCATGGCTTGCCCGCGAAGTGGTGAATCGCGGCCACAGCGCAAGAGGCAAGGCGGGACATGGCGCTGTCGGAACGCGAGTTCAGGATCACCGGAACCTTGGCCCCCAGCACAAGACCAGCCCCTTCGGCGTGGCTGATGAAGGCAAGCTGCTTGGCCAGCATGTTGCCCGCGTCGATCCCCGGCACGACCAGGATATTGGCCCGTCCGGCCACGGCCCCCTTCAACCCCTTGGTCCGCGCAGCAGCCATGTCGACGGCATTGTCCATGGCCAGGGGGCCTTCGACCTGGCCCCCCGTGATCTGCCCCCGGTCGGCCATCTTGGAGAGAAGCGCTGCATCGATGGAGGACTGGATCGCGGGGTTTACCGTCTCGACCGCCGAGAGGACACCAACGCGCGGGTCCATTCCCAAAGAGCGCGCGAGGTCGATGGCGTTCTGGCAGATATCGACCTTGGTTGGCAAATCGGGGGCGATATTGATTGCGGCATCGGTCACGAACAGGGGTTCCGGTTGGCCTGGCACGTCCATCACGAAGACATGCGTGAAGCGCCGCCCGATCCGGAGGCCGGTCTCGCGCTCGACCATCGGTTTCAGAAGGTCGTCAGTGTGGAGGTGGCCCTTCATCACAGCCTGGACGCGGCCTTCGTGGACAAGCGCGCAGGCGCGGGCGGCGGCGGGGATGTCGCCCGCGACATCGACGATGTCGATCCCCACCAGATCCTCGCCCAATTCAGCGGCAGCTTTCCGGATCGCCGCAGCATCGCCCACAAGGACCGGGGAGATGATGCTTTCCCGTGCCGCAAGCAAGGCACCGCCCAGCGACTTTGCCTCGTCAGGACAGACAACCGCAGTCGGCAAGGCAGGCAAGGGGCGCGCGCGGTCTAGAAGCGCCTCGAAATGCCGATGACGCTGGACGATAAGGCCGGGCACGTCGATATCAGCCTGATCGAACTTCTCGACCGGGGCCTCTACCGAGGCCTCTCCGGTCAGGACCAGACGACCATCGGCATGGGCCACGGTTGTCTTAAGCCGGACGATCCCGTCTGCCTTTGACAGGACCTCTGCCCGGACGACGATCTCTTCCCCGGCGCAGACCCTGGCGTGGAAATCAAGGCTTTGCGACCGGTACAACGTTCCAGGCCCGGGCAGCCTGGTTCCAAGGACCGCCGAGATCAGCGAGGCGACGAACATCCCCGGCGCGACCCGTTCGACGGTTCCGTCGCCGTCCATGTCGGTATCCATCAGATGCATGGGGTTCACGTTGCCGGACGCCACAGCGAAGACATAAAGATCGTCCGCCGTCACAAGCCGGCGCAACTCTGCCGCATCGCCGACCGAGATTTCGGCAAAGGTGCGGTTCACAAGGTGCATTCTATTCTCCAGTTCGTCGGGCGCGGTGCTGAGGCACAGCGTAGACTGGCACTAATCGCCAAACAACGGCGGCAAACGCGACTTGGCCTGCCGGATTTATGCCAGGCCTAGGTAACAGGCGAATGCGCCAAGCGCCCGTCCAGTTCGTCTTGAATATGCACCGCGATGATCTCGTGCATGCTGGTCTCGGCGGTGAAGCCCAGGGCGCGGGCACGCTCGGCCGTATAGTCCGCCCCCCATCCGCCCACGATCCGCAGGACGAGCGGGTCGTCGGTCTTTCGGATCAGCCGAACCGCGCTTTCGCCCGCTGCCTGCCGAAGCGCATCGATCTGATCGGCGACCGTGGCCGACAAGCCTGGCATGATCAGGGCACGGCGGTGGTCAAGACGCGAGGTGTCTAGGCCTGCCGCCTGCAGGAAGAAGCCCACGGCAGAGCGCGGGCTGGCAAAGTAGTGCCGCACGGTCTCGGGCACCGGAAGATCGGCGGGAAGCCCGGCAAGCGGCTCGCGCAGGATGCCCGAGAAGAACCCGGAAGCGGCGCGGTTGGGTGCCCCCGGGCGAATGCAGATCGTCGGCAACCGCAGCGACAGACCGTCGACAAAGCCCTTGCGGCTGTAGTCGTCGATCAGAAGTTCGGTAACCAGCTTCTGGATGCCGTAGCTGGTAGCGGGTTGCGGCGCGAAATCGTCTGGGATCACGGGTGGAAAGGGTGGTCCAAAGACCGCAAGGGACGAGGCGAAGACAAGGCGGGGACACCAGTTGGGACGGAATAGCCTTTCTGAAAGTCGACCTCGGCCTCGCCGGAGACGACGGCGGCAAGGTGCAGGATGATGTCGGGCTTTTGCGCAAGAAGGCGGGCTGCGACGCCCGGCTGCGCAATGTCCGCGACGAGTGTGCTGGTCCGCCCCTCCAGTCCGGGCGGCACTGGCGGCAAGACGACATCAACAAGATCAAGCCCCGTGACCCGGCGGTCGGCCAGGCAACCGTCTGCCGCGATCCGGCTGGCAAGCTTGCGTCCAATCATCCCGGCGGCCCCAAGGATCAAGACCCGCATGCTTTGGCCCCCTTTTGAGAATATGGCCCCGCTGGAGAGCGGTGCGTTTGCCTTCATGGATCACATGGTCCGATCAAGAACCCTAGCCTGGTCCATCATGCAGACCTGACACGGCACCCGTCCAGCCCCTGCGGTTGGACCTTGCGGTCAGATCGGCTGCCGAAGGACTCGCGGGGGCTTTTGCACGCAACTGGTTGCAGGCCGCCCGATTCTGCCTCCACGGACCCGCCGCGCGGCGTCACTTGAGTATTTGTCCCTCCAAAACACCGTAATCGCAAGGATTTACATGTCTGTTGACTCGATTTCTGATCCAGATAGACATTTGGTCCAACAAATAAAGGTGTTTCGGGTGTCAAACGACAACGCATCGCAACCAGTTGTGGCGGCCGACAGTCTTGAGGACCCGTCAGGCTCGGCTGTGGATCAGGTCCTTGCCGAACTGCGCCGCCTGATCGCCGAAGGTGGCTTCAAGGTCGGCGACCGACTGCCGACGGAACGCGAGTTGTGTGAACGTTTCAGCGCAAGCCGCAACACGGTGCGCGAGGCGATGCGGATGCTGAAAGCGTTCGGCGTGGTCGAGGTACGGCCGAAAGTCGGGGCCACGATCGTCGATCAGCGCATGGATCGGGCGTTCGATCTGTTCTCGTTCAACGTCACTGAGATTTCGCGCAAGACCTTTGACGACATTCAGGGGTTTCGTGAGCTGATCGAGACCGGGGCAGTGATGCAGATCTTTGCGTCAATGACACCGGCAGCTCTGGCTGAATTGCGTGACATCAACTTACAGATGGTGCAGGCCCCAACTGTCGTTGCCGCGTCAGAGCACGACCTGCGCTTTCATACCCGGCTGGTGTCGCTGATCGGCAACAAGGCAATCCTGGATGTCTACCGGATCATGACGCCGGTCATCCTGCGGATCATGCAGCGCGGCAAGACACGGCGCACCATCGAAGGCGAGACCTTCCACGAGCACGAGGCCATTCTGGACGCGATGGAAAAGCGCGACGGTCTGGGGTTTCAGTACCTGATGCGCACGCACCTGCGGTCGGGTCTGTCCACATTCCGGACAACCGAGGCCGGACCGACCCGATCGAGCGACATCCCATAGCAAGAAGGGCGCAAGCCCCGCCTTGAGACGGAACGCAACACGACATCTGGGAGGATGACATGAAGACAAGGTTCACCCGTGCCGCCCTTTTGGCGACATCGCTTCTGTACGGATCCGCAGTCTTTGCCGGGCCCGAGATCGTGTCCGGTCCGGGCGCAGAGCCGGAATGCTTTGCCCCCTGGTCGGCCGACACGAAGTATCTGCAGTGGCCTGCGAAGGAGGGTCCCTACAAGATCGCCATCGTCAACGGATTTGTCGGCAACACCTGGCGGATCCAGATGATCAAGACCGCCAAGGCCTATGCCGAGGATCCGGCCATCAAAGACAAGATTGCCGAGTTCAAGGTCGTCTCGACTGGCACCGATGCGCCCGCACAGCTTGGGGCCATCGAGGACTTTATCAACCAGGGCTATGACGCCATCGTCACCATCGCAGTCGCGCCCGATGGGTTCGACCGAGTGATCCGGCTGGCCGACAAGAACAACGTCGTTCTCGTGCCCTTCGACAACGTGCTGGACACCGATGCCGTGATGCAGGTGAACGAGGACCAGTTGGCCATGGGCCGGATGTGGGCCGAATTCGTGCTGAAAGAGTTGGCAGCCGCAGGCGTGACCAGCGGCAAGATCCTGGAAGTGCGGGGCTTGCCCGGCAACTCGGTTGACCGGGACCGGTCCATCGGGATCAACGAGGTGATCGCAGCGGACGGAGGCAATTGGGAGATGGTCTCAGTCGTCGGGAACTGGGATGATGGCACGACGCAGAAGGTGGTGGCCGATGCCATCGCCGTGCATGGCCAGTTCGTGGCCATCGTCGGCCAGGGTGGGTCGAACGGCGTGATCCAGGCGATGAAGGACGCGGGCCACCCCTGGGTGCCGGTTGCGGGGGAATCCGAGAACGGCTTCCGCAAGGCGATTGCGGAATACAGTGACGAGGGGCTGAAGGGCATCTCCATCGGCCAGTCGCCGGGTCTGGTGGCCATCGCGATGAAGGCCGCCATCTCGGCGCTGGAGGGCAACCCGATGCCGCAGCTGATCTCGGTCCCGTTGCCTGTCGCGGACTATACGACGTTGGAGGACGGGAAGAACTTCTGGTCCGACCTTCCGGACAACTTCTTCACGGTCAACGAATTCCCGCCCTGCGGCGTGAACATCTCGGGTCCGGCCATCATGGCCAAGGACGAAAGTGACCTGAACTGAAGTTGCAGGCGGCCCTCTTCGTGCTCCCTGCGGGGGGCCGCCTCTTTTGCCTGGATATCAAGAATGACTGCTGCGCCTATCATCGAATTGAACGGTATCTCAAAGTCCTATGCCGGTATCCGGGCGCTGGACAGCGTGGATTTCGCGGCCAAGCGCGGGTCGGTCCATGCGATCCTGGGCGAGAACGGTGCGGGCAAGTCGACGCTGATCAAGATCATCTCGGGTGTGGTGGCCCCCGATGCGGGGGAGATGAGGCTGAACGGCCAGCCGGTGCGATTTCAGAACCCCTCGGCGGCCACGGCGCAAGGCGTGGTCTGCATGTTTCAGGAGCTGTCGCTGATCCCGGACCTGTCGGTGGCCGACAATATCAGCATTGCCGCGCCGCCGCTTCGGATGGGGCTGATTGACCGACACGCGCAGCTTCAACGGGCAGAGGACCTGCTGGCGCGCGTGCGCTGCGAAGATGTGGACCCGCGCATGCTGGTGCGCGACCTGTCGCTGTCGCGGCGCCAGATGGTGGAGATCGCAAAGGCCCTGGGGCGCAATCCGCAGGTGCTGATCCTGGACGAGGCAACCTCGGCCCTCACGGCGCAGGATGTGCAGACGGTCTATGACCTTTTGGGCAAGCTCACGGCAGAGAGTGTGACGACCCTCTTCATCAGTCACCGGATGCATGAGGTCGAGGCTTTGTGCGACCGGCTGTCGGTGTTCCGGAATGGGCGGCATATCGAGACCTTCGCCAAGGGCGAGCGGTCGGATGCCGAGATCGTGCGGCTGATGATCGGGCGGGACGTGACGGCGAAATATCCGCCCAAGCCTGCGGCACAGGCGCGCCCCTCGGTATTGACAGCCGAGGGGCTGGAGTGGGAGGGCGCGCTGAAGGGCGTGTCGTTGACTCTGGGCAAGGGCGAGATCCTGGGGGTGGGCGGCCTCGATGGGCAAGGGCAGAAGGAATTGCTGTTGGCCTTCTTTGGGGTGTTGAAGGGCGTGAAGGGCCGGGTGGAGATGGGGGGGCGAGGGTTACCGTCCTCTCCCATCACGGCAAAGACCGGCCAGCCGCGCATCGCGCTGATCCCCGAGGATCGCAAGACGGAAGGTCTGATGCTGCCGATGTCGATTGCCGACAATCTGGTGACGGCGGCCTTTGACCGGATCACGCGGTCGGGGGTGATTGATCCTGTTAGGCTTGAGGCGGCGGTGCAGGACGGGATTGCGCGGCTGCAGATCAAGGTGGGCAGCCCGCAGGACGCAGTGCGGACGCTGTCGGGCGGGAACCAGCAGAAGGTGGTCATCGCCAAATGGCTGATGACCGAACCCGACATCATCCTGATGAACGACCCCACGCGGGGGATTGACGTGGGGACCAAGCAGGAGATCTTCCGCATGATGCGGGACCTAGCGGACGGGGGGAAATCGATCCTGTTCTATTCCTCGGACTATGCCGAACTCATCGGCTGCGCCGACCGGGTGATTGTCTTGTACGACGGCAAGGTGGTGCGCGAGCTGACGGGAGAGGCGATCACCGAAGAGGCCCTCGTCGGCGCCTCACTCAACATCGGGACGGCGGCGTGATGGGGCGCTGGGTGGCCCAGAACCGGGGGTTTGCCGGGGCGCTGGTGTTGTTCGCGACGCTGTTGCTGATCTATAACCTGTTGCATCCACGTGGGTTTTCTTCGGCAGTCCTTGTGCAGAACGCGAACGAATCCGTGGCCATCGCCTTTGTGGCCATGGCGCAGACGGTGCCGGTGCTGATGCGGGGACTGGACCTGTCGGTCGGCGCGGTGATGACGCTGTCGGCTTGCGTTGCGTCGTACCTCTTGACCGGGTCGGGGCTGGAGATCTCCTTCGGCATCCTAGCCGTCCTGGCCACTGGGACGGCCTTTGGCCTGATGAACGGGCTGATCGTGGTCTATGGCCGGTTGCAGCCGATCATTGCGACACTGGCCACGGGGGCGATTGCGATTGGTCTGGCGCTGCTGCTGCGACCGCAGCCGGGGGGCGATGTGGATGGCGACCTTAGCTGGGCACTGACGAACACCGTCTGGGACTTCGCCGACACTTACAGCATCGCGGACGGGGGCGAGGCCTGGTGGATCAGGCCTTTCGCCGACATTCCAGTTCCGCTGATCCTGCTGGTGGGCGTGGCCATCTTGGTCTGGCTGCCGTTCAAGCGGACCGTAACTGGGCGCACGATCTATGCCATCGGTTCGGCAGAGGGGGCGGCCTATGTCTCGGGCTTGCCGATCAACCGGGCGAAGCTTGCGGCCTTCACCTTGGCAGGGTTCTTTTCGGCCTGTGCGGGGCTGTACCTCGCCTTGCAGACCTCGACCGGGAACGCGGATACCGTGCAGGCGGGGGCCTATACGCTGAACTCCATCGCTGCGGTGGTCCTGGGGGGCACGGCGCTGGCAGGGGGGATCGGCGGTGCGATTGCATCGGTGGTGGGCGCGCTGATCCTGCGGCTGATCTCATTCTACTTCCGCATCCTGGACATCGAGCCGCTGCTCCAGCCGCTGATCGAGGGGCTGGTGCTTCTGCTGGCGGTCAGCGCGGGGGCGTGGCGGACCTTCTCGGTCAAGAACCGGCTGGAGCTTTTCCGATGAAAGCCGAGGACAAACCGCTGATCATCGCCGCCGGGTTCACCCTGGTTATCCTGCTGATCGGGACGGGGTATACTCTGTCCACGCAGGGCACGGCGCCGCTGCTGCAGCCGACCTACCTGTTGCAGCAGCTGCAGATCGGGTCGTTCCTGGGCATCTGCGCGGCGGGGCTGATGCTGGTGATCCTGACCGGGCATATCGACCTGTCGATCCCCGCGACGCTGACCGGGGCGGCGATGATCGGCACGGCCATCGGCGGGCCTTGGGCAATTCCGGCGGCGCTGGCGTTTGGCCTGGTCGTCGGTCTGATCAACGGCGCGGGGACGGCGGTCCTGCGGGTGCCGTCGATGATCTTCACGCTGGGGATGGACACCGTGCTGCGCGGCGTGACCGTTGCGCAAACGGGGGGCTTTGCCCCCCAGGATCAGGCGACGCCCCTGATGCTGGCGCTGGCGAAGGACCGGTTCCTGGGCATTCCGCTGGCGCTGTATGTCTGGGCGGCAGTGTCGATCGTGATCGCCTTCCTTCTGGCCCGAACGGCCTTTGGCCGGTCACTTTATGCCATCGGCACGCGCGAGCGGGCGGCCTACCTGTCGGGCATCCGCACCCGGCCGGTCATCATCGGGGCCTTCGTCGCCTCATCCCTGTGCGCCGCTTTGGCGGGGGTGTTGTTGGCGGGCTATTCCGCCAAGGCCTATCAGGGGATGGGCAACGCCTATCTTCTGCCCGCCATTGCCGCTGTCGTGCTGGGCGGCACCAATGTCCTCGGCGGGTCGGGTCGGTACATCGGTACCTTGATCGGGGTGATCCTGATCGTCCTGCTCAACTCTGTCCTGTCGATCATGCAGATGCCCGAGGCGCTGCGGCAAATCATCTATGGCGTCGTGATCGTGGTCATGCTTTTGATCTACGGTCGCGGCGCCCGCGAAACCGGCTGACCAAGGAAGACCCATGGCCCTGCACCTTTCCGCCACCGACATTCTACCTGACGATCCCGATGCACTGCTGGTTGGTCGGGTCTGGTCCGATGTCGCGGGCGGCCCCTGCCCTGTTCTGTGCCGCGAGGGAGAGCTTTTCGACCTGACGGCCCTTTCCCCCACCATGTCGGGGCTTCTGGAGCGGGAGGATCTGGTGGACCTTCTGGCCGCCGATTTCCCGCATCTTGGGCCGCTGGATGCTTTCATCAATCTGGGGAACGGCACCGGGCGTCATGGGCGGCTGCTTGCCCCCTGCGACTTGCAGGCGATCAAGGCTGCCGGAGTGACCTTTGCCGGATCGATGATCGAAAGGGTGATCGAGGAACGCGCCAAGGGCGACCCGGCGCGGGCCGAGGCGATCCGAAGCGAGTTGGCGGGCATACTGGGCGGCTCGCTTCGCGGGGTCAGACCGGGATCAGATGTGGCTGCGGCGGTCAAGGCCAAGCTGCAGGCGGCGGGCATGTGGTCGCAGTATCTGGAGGTGGGCATCGGCCCGGATGCCGAGGTTTTCACCAAGGCCCCGCCGATGGCTTCGGTGGGCTGCGGGGCCGAGATCGGGGTGCATGCGAAGTCGGCCTGGAACAACCCCGAGCCGGAGGTGGTGCTGGCCGTGAACTCGCATGGCACGATTGTGGGCGCGACGTTGGGCAATGACGTGAACCTGCGCGATGTCGAGGGGCGGTCGGCGCTGCTGCTGGGCAAGGCCAAGGATAACAACGCCTCGGCCGCGATTGGCCCGTTCATCCGGCTGTTCGAGCACCGGTTTGATCTGACGACAGTCAAGGCGCTGAAGGTGGGTCTGGAGATCAAGGGCGAGGATGGGTTCCTGCTGCAGGATCATTCCGACATGGGCCAGATATCCCGTCCGCCCGAGGATATTGTCGCGCAGACGCTGAACCGCAGCCACCAGTATCCGGATGGGTTTGTGCTGTTCCTGGGCACGATGTTCGCGCCAACCAAGGATCGGGACGCTCCGGGTCAGGGCTTTACCCACCACAAGGGCGACCGGGTGACGATTTCTTCGGCGCCCCTCGGCAAGCTGGTGAACATGGTGAAGCCCTGCGACGAGATCGCGCCCTGGACCTTTGGCACGCGGGCGTTGATGGAGAACCTGGCGCGGAGAGGCGCGCTATGACCCCTAGAACACCCAGGCGGCTGCGCAGTCAGGACTGGTTTGACAACCCCGACCACATTGACATGACGGCGCTGTATCTTGAGCGGTTCATGAACTATGGCCTGACGCCGGAAGAGCTGCGGGCGGGTCGTCCGATCATCGGGATTGCCCAGTCGGGGAGCGATCTGTCGCCTTGCAACCGGCACCATCTGGAGTTGGCGGTGCGGGTCAAGGAAGGCATCCGCGACGCGGGCGGGATTCCGATCGAATTCCCGATGCACCCGATCTTCGAAAACTGCCGCCGCCCGACCGCCGCACTGGACCGCAACCTGGCTTATCTGGGGCTCGTGGAAATCCTGTACGGCTATCCGCTGGACGGCGTCGTCCTGACCACCGGCTGCGACAAGACCACCCCTGCCGCGCTGATGGCGGCGGCGACGGTGGACTTACCGGCGATTGTCCTGTCGGGCGGCCCCATGCTGGACAGCCACACACGCGGGGAACTTACCGGGTCAGGCATGGTGATCTGGCAGTGCCGCCAGCGATATGCGGCGGGCGAGATCACGCGCGACGAGTTCCTGCAAGCGGCCTTGGACAGTGCGCCGTCAATCGGGCACTGCAACACGATGGGCACGGCCAGCACCATGAACGCGATGGCCGAAGCTTTGGGCATGTCCCTGACCGGCTGCGCGGCGATCCCTGCGGCCTACCGTGAGCGCGGGCAAATGGCCTATCGCACCGGTCGCCGAGCGGTGGAGATTGTCCAAGAAGACCTGCGGCCCAGCCACATTCTGACTCGCACGGCCTTTCTGAACGCGATCCGCGTCAACTCTGCACTTGGCGGATCGACAAACGCCCAACCCCACCTGACTGCGATGGCGCAAGCAGCGGGCGTGGACTTGCGCCCTGACGACTGGCAAACGTACGGCCATGACACCCCGCTTCTGGCCAATGTCCAGCCTGCGGGCCGGTTCCTGGGCGAACGCTTTCACCGGGCAGGCGGAGTGCCGGCGATCATGTGGGAGCTGGCGCAGGCCGGGAAGCTGGATGGTACCTGTCCCACGATTACTGGCCAGACCATGGCCCAGAATCTGCAAGGACGCGAGGCGACTGACCGCGAGGTCATCAGGCCCTACGCCGCGCCGCTGAAAGAGCGTGCAGGGTTCCAGGTGTTGCGCGGCAATCTGTTCGACTTCGCGATCATGAAGACCAGCGTGATTTCCGACGCGTTCCGCAACCGCTACCTTTCGACACCTGGGCAGGAAAACATCTTTGAGGCCCGCGCCGTAGTCTTCGACGGGTCCGAGGACTATCACGCGCGGATCAACGACCCGTCCTTAATGATTGATGACCGCTGTATCCTGGTGATCCGTGGCTCGGGTCCCATCGGTTGGCCAGGCTCGGCAGAGGTGGTGAACATGCAGCCCCCCGATGCCATGATCCGCGCCGGGATCACCAGTCTGCCGACATTGGGCGATGGGCGGCAATCGGGCACATCGGCCAGCCCCTCGATCGTCCATGCCTCACCAGAAAGCGCGGCGGGCGGGGGTTTGTCCTGGCTGCGGACCGGCGACATCATCCGCATCGACCTGACCGCAGGCACCTGTGACGCCCTTGTTGCACCCGACGAGATCGCTCGCCGCAAGGCCGAGGGCAATCCGTCCCCGCGCGCCAGCGAGACACCCTGGCAGCGCATTTACCGGGCTGATGTCGGACAATTGTCGGATGGAGCAGCGCTGCGCTCGGCCGAAGGGCTGCACCGCATTGCCGAGCGCTTGCCGCGTCACAACCACTGATCCCGCGCGACTCGCGCCAGCAAGGTGCGCTCGGGAAGAAATTTCCGCAGCAGGCTGATTGCGAGGCAGACGACTCTGTCGTGGTCCGGGCCATTGAGGTCGAAGGCGAGCACACTGCTGCGCATGATCGCGGTGCTGCAAAATGTCTGCGCGGGCAGCCAGATTGTCGATGGGCGGTGTCCGCAACCGTCCTTTGGGTCATGGATGTCTCGGCGTGGTCGGCAAATTCTTGGATCCTGGCCTGAGTAGGCTCGCTCGCCCTGCAGAGCGGCTTCGATTGTATCGGTCGGCTTTCTTCTGGACCGATACCCTCTTGCCTGGTCTCGTCCGACGTCGGGCGCCGCCATGATGGTGGCGAAACGCTGTGTCGATACCCTGCGTGTTTTTCACTATGGTCGGCATCTGGTCGGCGGCGTCCGATGCGGGCTGGCGGGAAGGGTGCGGCACCTTCGCCTTGTGCGTCACCTGACCTCTGGTCTTGCTGGCCTACTCGGCTGCCAGTCTTGCGCCGTGGCGCTGGATCAGTTCGCCAAGTTCCGGACGGCAAGATCCGCAGGATGTCCCCGCCCCGGTCATCGCGCCGATAGCTTCGACCGTCGTTGCACCACCCTGTGCGATGGCCGCACAGATCCGGTTCCTTCCGACCGTCATGCAGGAACAGACGATTGGCCCATTGTCGGTCGTTCCGGCAGGCGTTGAACCCGCCAGCACAAGCGCTGAGGCCGCCTTCCCCAGCAGATCCGCAACTTGTTCGCGCGAAATCGCCACCGGTTCAGGTGCGACGAAGAGCGCGGCCTGCAGCGTCCCTTCGCTTAGAAACGCCAGGCGCACGACGCCCCGCGCCGGGTCGTCCAGCGTGACGACGTCTGCCGTCGGCAGCCGGAACAAGCGGCGGGCATAGGCGATCCAGTCTTCCGGCGGCTCCTTTCCGGCCAGTTCGGCCCGCCACCCACCCACGACCCGCGCCCGACCCCAATAGTCGGATGCTGGAGTCAGTTCCCCGGTCGAGACGGCAAAGCCGAACCAGCTGGCCTTGAACCGGACCAGCGAGACTGCTGCGGCCTTGCTGTCCGGCTGACCGGAGACCGGGTCGGGATTGGCTGCAACAAGAACATTGATCCGACCGGCTGCCGACATCTCGCCCGTCCAATGCATCGGGGCAAAGGGCTGGCCTGGAGCGACGGCATCAGTCACAAGCGCGCGCAGGATGGCGCGGCCGTGACTGTTTTCCACCTCGACCAGGTCAGCCGTTTGCAGATGCAATGCTGCCGCGTCCACCGGGTGGATCTGCAGGAAGGGTTCGCCCAGATGCTGAGACAGGCGCACGCTTTTCGCAGTACGGGTCATTGTATGCCACTGGTCGCGGACCCGGCCGGTGTTCAGCCGGATCACTGCGTCCCTGGCAGCGGCAGCCCTCGGCATCACGGGCACCATCCGCGCCTTGCCATCTGCGGTGTGAAACTGGCCCGTGCCAAAGAACCGACCGCCGCGCTGCCGGGGATTGGTCGGCCAGGTGAAGGGCCCCAATGCGTTATAAGCGGTGTCGTTGATGACGGAATGGTCCGAGATGTCGAAGTCGCTGCCAAGCGTCCCGGCAATTCCCGAAAGCGCTGCATGCTCGGCAAAGACCTCCGCCGCACTGTCCCAGCCGAAGGCCGAGGGCCAGCCCATCCTGCCCGCCACATCGGCAAGGATCCGCCAGTCGTCGCGCGCTTGACCTGGCGCGGGAAGCACCGGGCGCTGTCGGCTGATCCGGCGTTCCGAGTTGGTGACGGTGCCGTTCTTCTCGGCCCAGGCCGTTGCGGGCAAAAGGACATGTGCCAGACGGGCTGTGTCCGTGTCGGCCGTCACATCCTGTACGACAACAAACGGGCAGGCCTTAAGTGCCTTTGCAACCAAATCCGCCTGGGGCATCGAGACGACGGGATTGGTATGAATGATCCAGATTGCCTTTATCCGACCCTCACCTACGGCACGGAACATGTCGACGGCCTTGAGGCCTGGCCTGTCTGGTATCGCGGGGGACTGCCAGAAGCCCTGCACCGCCTGTCGATGGACCGGGTTCTCGATCTCCAGATGGCAGGCCAGCATATTGGCCAAGCCGCCTACCTCGCGCCCGCCCATGGCGTTGGGCTGACCGGTCACGCTGAACGGCCCCATGCCGGGGCGGCCGATGCGACCGGTGGCAAGGTGGCAGTTCAGGATCGCGTTGACCTTGTCGGTGCCATGTGACGACTGGTTCACGCCCTGGCTATAGACTGTGACCACCTTCTGCGTGCCGCACCACAGATCGAGGAAGGCCCGCAGCTCTGCCGCCGACAGCCCCGAAAGCGCCGGATCGCTGGCCCGCGCCGACGCAAAAGCTGCTTCGGCTCCGGTGACCTGGCAGAGAAAGCCGGGGTCCCCGCATGTGACCTCGATCCGCGCCAAAAGCGCGTTGAAAAGGGCGATATCCCCACCCGGGGCGATGGTCAGGTGAAGGTCCGCAATCTCGCAAGTGGCAGTGCGGCGGGGGTCCACGACCACCACCTTGAGCCGCGGCCGCGCCGCCTTGGCTGCTGCCAGCCGCTGGTAAAGGACCGGGTGGCACCAGGCGAGATTGCTGCCCACCAACACAACCAGATCGGCGAGTTCCAGGTCCTCGTATAGCCCCGGGACCGTGTCCGACCCAAAGGCCCGCCGATGACCTGCGACCGACGAGGCCATGCAAAGCCGCGAGTTCGTGTCGATGTTCGCCGTGCCCCAGAACCCCTTGGCCAGCTTGTTGGCAACATAGTAATCTTCGGTCAGAAGCTGACCCGAGACATAGAGCGCCACCGAATCCGGCCCATGTTCGGCTATGGTCCTGGCGAAGCGCTTGGCCACCACCTCGAGCGCGGCACCCCAGCCGACCTCTTGCCCGAACACGCGCGGGGACAGAAGCCGCCCCTCCAGCCCCACCGTGTCGCCCAACGCCAGGCCTTTTGAGCACAGCCGCCCGTAATTGGCCGGATGGTCAGGGTCGCCCTTGACCGACAGACCGCCCTTGCCATCCGGGCTAAGGATGACGCCGCATCCCACCCCGCAATACGGGCAGGTAGAGCGGACCTCTCCCCTCTCCCCGCCGGGGGAGAGGGGCCGGGGGCAAGGGGGGGTCATGCTGCAGTCCGCCGCCGAAGAAAGTTGGCGTCCAGAAACACCCGTCCACCCTCGGTACGGGCCGGGTAGGTGCGCACGGCACCCGCGTCGGCCCCCTGCGCGAGCCCGGTCGTCAGGTCGAAGACCCAGGCATGCAGCGGGCAGGTGACTGATGTCCCGTGGACAATCCCTTCGCTTAATGGTCCGCCCTTGTGCGGGCAACGGTCCTCCAGCGCGTAAACCTGGTCGTCGGCGGTGCGGAACACCGCGACGCAGCCCGCGTCCGTCTTTACCACCCGCGCACCCTGCCGGGGGATGTCGTCCAACGCCGCGATGTCGATCATCATGCTCATTCGGCAGCCCTCAGGGTCAGGTCGGCCACAGGGGCCCAGTCTGCCGGTTGTCCCGCCAACTCTGCCCAGGGGTCGGTCTGATAGACCGACTGCGACAACATGAAGCGGTCGTACAGCGCGCGCCGGGTGTTGAGGTCCATCACTTGCGCCTTGCACCAGTCAAGGCCGACCTTCGCCACCCACTTGTAGATCCGGTGCAGGTAGCGCGCGTTCTCACGGTAGAGCTGGACGAAGGCCGCAATGACCTCCATCGCTTCCTCTTCCGTGGCGACGGTGACCAGAAGCTCGGTCTCTTTCACATCCATCCCCGCCGCGCCTGCGACGCTGATCTGATAGCCAGAGTCCACGCAGACAACGCCGATGTCCTTGCAGGTCGCCTCCGCGCAGTTCCTTGGGCAGCCGCTGACCGCCAGCTTGACCTTGGCCGGGGTCCATGAGCCCCAGAGCAGCTTTTCCAGTTTGATCCCCAGCCCCGTCGAATCCTTCGTGCCAAAGCGGCAGAATTCCGACCCCACGCAGGTTTTCACTGTGCGCAAGCCCTTGGCATAGGCGTGGCCCGAGACCATGCCCGCATCGTTCAGGTCGGCCCAGATCGCCGGAAGGTCTTCCTTCTTGACGCCCAGAAGGTCGATCCGCTGGCCACCGGTGACCTTGACCATCGGCACCGCGTATTTCTCGGCCGCATCCGCGATGGCGCGCAACTCGGCCGGGGTCGTCACCCCGCCCCACATGCGAGGAACGACGGAATAGGTCCCGTCCTTCTGGATGTTGGCGTGGTTCCTTTCGTTGACAAAGCGGGACTGCCGGTCGTCGCGGTACTCCAGCGGCCAGTCGGACAAAAGGTAGTAGTTCAGCGCCGGACGGCAGGACGCGCAGCCCCCCACTGTCTTCCAGCCCAACTCCTGCATCACCGCCGGAATCGACTTCAGCTCCTGCGCCTTGATGATCCGGCGCACGTCCTCATGCGTGTGGTCGGTGCACTTG
>JALOTD010000064.1 GCA_025458105.1 Tabrizicola sp.
GATCAGCACGGGCTTGGTCAGGTGGTGGTTCGGCAGCATCTCGGCCATGCCCCCGGTCAGGTTCGGGAACTTCTGACCCCACATCTTTTCGCGCACGGCATCAACGTCGGTCGTCCCCGCCTCGGTCACTGCGTTCACCCACATGTTGAAGCCGATGTAATGGGCTTCCATCGGGTCGTTCGTCACGCGCTTGTCGTCCTTGATGAAGGCCTTCCACGCCTCGATGAACGCGGCGTTTTCCGGAGTGTCGGCCGACATGAAGTAGTTCCAGGCGGCCAGGTGGCCAACGAGGTTCGAGGTGTCGAGGCCCGACAGTTCCTCTTCGCCCACCGAGAAGGCGACGACCGGCAGCGTGTCCGCCGAAACGCCCGCAGCGGCCAGTTCCTTGGGGCCACGACGTCCGAGACGATCTTCGACCAGTCCGAATGGCCGAACGGGGTGTAGTTGACGAAGATGTCTTCCTTCGGGATCCCCTTGGAGATCAGGTAGGCCTCCAGGATGTTGTTCGTGGTGCGCGGGTAGACATAGTCGGTCCCCAGCAGCGCGAACTTCTGCACGCCAAGCTCGTTCAGGTAATAGTCGACCGCCGGGATCGCCTGCTGGTTCGGCGCCGCGCCGGTGTAGAACACGTTCTTCGACGATTCCTCGCCTTCGTACTGGACCGGGTAGAACAGAAGGCCGTTCAGTTCCTCGATCACCGGCAGCACGGATTTTCGGCTGACAGAGGTCCAGCAGCCGAACATCACGTCGACGTTCGACACGGTCAGAAGCTCGCGCGCCTTTTCGGCAAACAGCGGCCAGTCGGACGCGGGGTCCACGACCACGGCTTCCAGCTGCTTGCCCAGAAGCCCGCCCTTGGCGTTCTGCTGTTCGATCAGCATCAGCATTGTATCTTTCAGCGTGGTTTCCGAAATCGCCATCGTGCCCGACAGCGAGTGCAGGACGCCCACCTTGATCGTTTCGGCCTGCGCGAAGGCCACCTTCGGCAGCGACAACGCGGCAGCTGCGGCAGCGCTGGACAATAGCGTGCGGCGCGTGAGTTTCATGTCGTGATCCCCTGTTCCTCTGCCGCCTCTGGCCCTTCCTTTCCGCGGAAGACGGCCCATATTCGGACGGCAACCCTGGTTGCACCCGTGCGGTGGTGACGTCCGCCAAGACCAGTCGCCACCGCACACCCCGGCCCCGCATGGGCCGTGTGAGTGAAGGAAAGGGCAGGGTTCCCCCAACGGCAATCAGGACTGCCCGTTTGCTGGGCATTTGGTCGTCAGTGCCAGATTAATGGGCGAAATTCTGCGCTGCAGCACAATCCTTGGGCGGTTCGGACGCTGGTGGCGCTATGCCTCGCCCGTCCAGTGGGCTGATTCCAGTCCTCTCCAGCCTGCAGGCAAGGGCGGTGGTGGGCTGTCGTCCTGCCAGAACTCCAGCCGAATGTGATCGGGCAGGTCCGGCGTGGCAGCGCTGGCCATTAGGGTCCAGCGCATCCGGAAACCGTCTTCCAGAAGCCCCTCGGCATAGAAGGCGATTTCCTCGGCCTCCAGCGCTTCGGACGGGGTCGGGTCCCAGCCGCCTGCTCCACCCCAGAAGACCAGCCCTTCAATCTCGCGGTTTCGGCTGGCGTGTCGGGCGAGCGGGGCAAGGAAGGCCTCGATCGGCGTCGGCTCGGGTTTGCGCTTGGTCAAGGCGGGCCTCCTGTGGCTGGGGCATAGTCCCAGGGTCGGCAAAGCTGTCAATGCAGGAGAAGCGGATGCGATACGAAGTCAACGCGCGGCGCTTGGGTGCAACGGGAAGCCTGGCAATCGCGCATGGGGCTGAGGTGACGCTCGGGACGGACCTGGCCGGTGATCCTCGGGCGATGAACCCGGTAGAGCTTTTGCTGTCGGCCCTGGCCGCCTGCATGATAAAGGGCGCGGAACGGGCAACGCCTGTGCTGAAGTTCGCGCTGAACGGGATGCATATTACGCTCGAGGCAGATCGCCAGGACAGCCCGCCCAAACTGATTGCCATCCGCTACAAGATCACGATGGAAACACCGGAAAGCGACAGCCGGTTGGACCTGTTGCACCGCAACATCTTGAAATACGGCACCATTTCCAACACCCTTTCCGCTGCTGTCCCTTTGACCGGGACCATCGGCCGACTCTGAAGCGCCGGAGTTTTCGAAAACTCCGGTCCGATTTCTTTGAAGAAATCGGCTCCTACCGCCGGGTCATCGCGATCCGGATCAGCGCGCGTTCCATCAGGGCCATGCCGGGCGCCTTGCTGGCCGACCGCAGAGTGAGGTCGGTTTCTACCAACACGGCGATGGCCTGTTCCAAGGCACGCACGCCCCATTGCCCGGCCTGTCGACCCATCGCGTCCTTCTGCTTGAAGTTCACCCGTGCTTTCTGGATGCCCACGCCCGGACCGGCCGGATCTGTCGCGGCGGCGTGCAGGATGCGGAAGTGGCGCAGGGCGGCGATGCAGATGGTAACGGGCAGGACGCCCTGCCCCTCCAGCCGCCGGAACAGCGGGCCGATGGCGGCGCTCCGCGCCTCGGCCACCGCATCGATCAGGTCGTCGACCTCGGCCTCGATGGTGGCGGGGGCCATGGCGGCCACATCGGCGGGGGTCAGGGGCGAGGGGTCGCCGTATTTATAGAGCGCGATCTTTTCCAGCGTCTGGCGGAAATCACCGGGGTCGAGCGCCCGGGCCAGGGTGTTCAGGTCCGTCATCGCCTCGCGGTCGATGTCGCGCAGGCCCGCCTTCTTCAGCGCCTCCTCGATCTCCTCGCGGCTGGGCGGGTCGTCGTAAAGGCCAATGCAGACGGCGTTTGGGTGCTTTTCGAACAGGGTCTTCAGCGCGGACTTGCCCGTCAGGTTGCCGGCGGTGACGACGATCATTGCATCGCCGGGGCGCCATTCGGCCAGGGCAGTGGCGACCTGTTCAGCCAGCGTGTCGGTCGCGTCCTCGACAAAGGCCACTCGGGGGCCGGGGAAGAAGCCCACGGCCTTGATCGCGTCCAGCAGGAGGCTGGCATCCTTGCGCAGATCGGCGCCGGACATGCGGGTCAGGCGCATTTCGCCCTCACCATTCGGGCCGATAAGGGCGGCGATGGCCTCTTGGCGTTTCAAAGCCACGCGCATGGCGTCCTGCCCGAAGATCAGAAGCCCCGCGCGGGATCGGCCAGAATGCGCATCAGGCGGTAGGCCGCGTCCTCCTCGGCCGCAAGTCCTGCGACAGTCGACCCGGTGGCGGAATAGGCGGTAAAGCTCTGTACACGGCCCCCGGTCAGCCGCACGCCCGTGGCTGCGTCAGACAGGCTAAAGTCGATCACGCCCTTCAGGTTGAAGCGGGTTATCTCGTTCTCGGTCGTGATCCCGACGCCCACAGCCTGCGTGGTAATGCTGTAGGACAGGATATAGACGGGGTCCTTGCTGCGCCCCAACCGCTCTTCCAGCCGCTCGACCAGATCGAATCCGTTCTTGTCGGTCGGGTCGGCGGCACGGACCTGGCCGAGAAGCCTGGTTGCTGCCCCTCCAGGTGCAAAGGCTGGTGAAAATCCGCAGGCCGCCAGCGAGAGCGGCGCCAGCATGACCAGACGTCGGGACAATATCCCCTCACCCCGGCCCTCTCCCCCAGGGGGAGAGGGAGTGGCCCTTGGGGATGCCTTGCCCTTGATGACAGGCGCAACAGGTTCCCTCTCCCCCTGGGGGAGAGGGCTAGGGTGAGGGGGAGGACAGTCAGACGACGACATTGATGATGCGGCCTGGGACGACGATGATCTTCTTCACCGGCTGCCCGGCTAGGAACTTGATCACATCCTCATCTTTGAGCGCCAGCTTTTCAACCTCTGCCACGGGCATATCCTTCGGCACGCTGATTTCCGCCCGCCGCTTGCCGTTGATCTGGATCGGCAGGATCACGGTGTCGTCGACCAAAAGCGCCGGATCTGCCTTTGGCCAGGGGGCCTGCGCGCAGAGGCCCGCACCGCCCTGATAGGTCCAGATCGATTCCGCGATATGCGGGGTCATGGGCGACATCAGTTTTGCCAGCGTGCGGATCGCCTCTTTCATCGTTGCGGTCGAGGCGTTGGCCTTGGCGATAGTGTTGGTGAACCCGTAGAGGGTGGCGATGGCCTTGTTGAAGGCAAAGCCCTCAATGCCCTTGGTCACCTCGTCGATGGCTTTCGCCGTGGCTTTGGCCAGATCGGCGTCGCCCTCGCCCTTGTGATCCGCCGGCATCTCGCCGATGCGAGAGCACAAGGCCCAGACGCGCGACAGATGCTTGAACGCGGCCTCGGCCCCGGCGCTGGTCCATTCCACGTCGCGTTCGGGCGGGCTGTCCGACATCACGAACCACCGCGCGGTGTCGGCCCCGTAGGCCGCAATGATGTTCATCGGGTCGACGACGTTCTTCTTCGACTTTGACATCTTGGCCGAGGGGATGACCTCGACCAATAGCCCCTCATCGGCCAACGCGCGGATGAAGGCGTCGACGTCGTCGATCATGTCTAAGGGCGGCGGCTCGTTGCCGCGCACGACGATCCGGCGGTCGGCCACGTTGAAGATCGTGACATCCTCGGGCAGGTGATAGACCGGGCGACCCTGGTCGTCGCGGGTCATGTAGATCTCGTGCGTGACCATCCCTTGGGTGAAGAGCGCGTTGAACGGCTCGATCGCCTTTGGCGGCAGGTGGCCGGTCTTCTGCATCGCGCGGGCGAAGAAGCGGGAATAGAGCAGATGCAGGATCGCATGCTCGATCCCGCCGATATACTGGTCGACGTTCATCCAGTAGGCGGCGTCTTCCATCACCGTCGGCGTCGTCGCGCGGGGTGCAGTGAACCGGGCAAAATACCAGGACGAATCGACGAAGGTATCCATCGTGTCCGTCTCACGACGGGCCTTGGCGCCGCATTTCGGGCAGGTGCAGTCGCGCCAGGTGGGGTGGCGGTCCAGCGGGTTGCCGGGGACGTCGAAAGTGACGTCATAGGGCAGCTCGATCGGCAGGTTTTCCTTCTTCTCGGCCACCACGCCACAGGTCGGGCAATGAATGACCGGGATCGGGCAACCCCAATAGCGCTGGCGGCTGACGCCCCAGTCGCGCAGGCGATACTTTGTCACGCCCTTGCCGTAGCCGTTGGCTTCTGCATGGGCGATGGCGGTGGCGACACCCTCGTCCCCCGTCTGCACCTTCTCCCCCGCGAAGCCCCGAATATAATGGACCTTTTCCGACTTCAACGGCACGAAGGCCTCAGCCAGCGCGGCATCCAAGCCGTCGGCGGTGAAGACCGGCTTGATCGGCAGCCCGTACTTGGTGGCAAAGTCGAAGTCGCGCTGGTCATGCGCCGGGCAGCCGAAGATCGCCCCGGTGCCGTAGTCCATCAGGATGAAGTTCGCGATCCAGACCGGGAGCTCCCAAGCCGGATCAAGCGGATGCTTCACGCGGATGCCGGTGTCATAGCCGATCTTCTCGGCCGTCTCGATTTCCTCGGCTGACGTGCCGCCCTTGCGGCACAGCGCCACGAACTCCGCCACCTTGGGGTCACCCTCCAGCGCCTTCGCCAGCGGGTGATCCGAGGAGATCGCCGCAAACGACGCACCCATCAACGTGTCGGGGCGGGTCGTGTAGACCTCCAGCTTTTCAAAGCCAGCCGGAGCCCCGACCGTATCAAACGCAAATTGCAACCCGCGCGACTTGCCGATCCAGTTGGCCTGCATCAGGCGCACCTTCTCGGGCCAGTTGGTCAGGCCGTCCAGCGCGCTGAGCAGCTCTTCCGAATAGTCCGAAATCTTGAAGAACCATTGCGTCAGCTCACGCCGCTCTACCGCAGCCCCAGACCGCCAGCCCTTGCCGTCGATCACCTGCTCGTTCGCGAGCACCGTCATGTCGACCGGGTCCCAGTTGACCACGGCGGCCTTCCGGTAGACTAGGCCCGCCTCCATCATGTCGATGAACATCGCCTGCTGCTGGCCGTAATACTCCGGGTCGCAGGTGGCGAGTTCGCGCGACCAGTCGATCGACAGCCCCAAGGGCTTCATCTGCGCCTTCATGTCGGCGATGTTGCCGTAGGTCCAATCCTTCGGATGCCCGCCCCGCTCCATCGCCGCGTTCTCGGCCGGCATGCCGAAAGCGTCCCAGCCCATCGGGTGCAACACGCTGAACCCGCAGGACGATTTGTACCGCGCCACCACGTCGCCCATCGTGTAGTTGCGCACGTGCCCCATATGGATGCGCCCCGACGGGTAGGGGAACATCTCCAGCACATAATACTTGGGTTTCGAAGGTTCGCGCCGCGCGGTGAAGGCCCCCGCCTTGTCCCAGGCGTCCTGCCATTTGGGTTCGATCACTGCGGGGTCATAGCGCGACATCGGGGGGCCTCATTGAACAGTCCGCGCGGAATTACACCTGCGACCGGGAAAAGGTCCACCCCTTCCCGGCAACGGCTTTCATACTGGCGCAAATATCCCGGGGGTGCGGGGGCTGGCCCCCGCCGCTTGGTTAAAGATTGCTGTCGCGCACCCGCAACTGCCGCGCCCGGGTCAGGATCGCATCCTCGACCGCCCGCACGGTTTCCGGTGCGACCGATCCGCCGCCCTGGCCCTGCAGCGCAACCTTCAGGCTGCGCGCATCCAGTGCGGGGTCCTGCACATAGATCGTCGCACGATAAGCCCGGCCGCCGCCTGGAGGCCGCCCATACCCAGTCACGATCACACCCGTGAACGGATCGACCGATTCGATGGGCAGGAAATTGAGCACCTCAAGCGAGGCCTGCCAGATGTACTTGTTGACTTCGACCGTCGTATTCGGGTCGTCGGCGTTCGAGAACAGATCCCAGATGGTCGAGCCCTGCTCTTCGTCGTCGGCCGCCAAAGCTGCGCGCTGGGCATCTGCGCGCTCCTTGCGCGCCAGGTCCTCTTCCGACGGGATCGAGGGACCGCGGTTGAACAGACCGCCACCGCCACATCCTGCCAGAATAAGGGCAAGCCCCGTCGCCAGCGCCACCTTTGCAAGTTGATGCACGATCATCCGGCCACCCTTCATTCCCGTGTCCTGCTCTCTAGCTTAGGGGCCGGGGCCTGCCAAGGCCTTTCGCGCCGCGCACCCCCCCGAGAGCCGCCATGCAGCGGTTTGCGGCGGGCTTTCCTGACCTGTGGCATAGCTGCACCAACTTCCCGGCGTTTTCCGGATGTGTTTTGCTCTTCATTGCATTTCGGGGCGTGGCGGATGAAATACCGTCCATTCCCCCTGCGGATTCCCCTGCGGCGGGCTTACCTTGAAGAAAGAGGGAAAACATGAAAAACAGGCTTCGCTGCCGCTGAAGTGACCCTGTCGGGCGACGCCCGCATGGGTATCATCAACAACTTTGGCGACGACGACACCGGCTTCACCAGCCGTGCCCGCGTCAAGTTCACCCTGTCGGGCGAAACCGACACCGGCCTGTCCTTCGGCGCTTCGTTCCGCGCTGACAACGCTGGCGGCGCCTCCTCGGGCGATGCTGGCGAAGTGTTCATCTCGGGCGCGTTCGGCAAGCTGACCATGGGCGACATCGATGGCGCTGCTCAGCAAGCCGTTGGCCACGTTGACGGCGTCGGCCTGACCGGCCTGTCGGACCTGAACGAAACCGTCTACCTGCACAACGTGCTGGACTCGGCTGCAACCGACCCGACCGCTGCCTACGAATACTCGACCGGCGGCTTCACCGGGATCATCTCGATCCAGAACCCCGACAACAACGTGCTGCTCGGCGGTGTTGACCTCGACCCGACCGTTGCTCTGGGTCTGAAGTACGCCATGGGCGACTACACCTTCGCTCTCGGCTACGAAAACAACAGCGACGTTGATGCGGACCACGTCGTCCTCGGCGTGAACGCGACCTTCGGCGCCGTCACTGTCAAGGCCAACTATGGCCGTCTGAGCGTCGGCACGACCGATGCTGACCAGTGGCACCTGTCGGCGACCTACACCGCTGATGCGCTCTCCGTCACCGGCTTCTACGGCGACGAGGACGAGTTCGGTGCCCTGGGCCAGGGCACCAACTACGGTCTGGGCGCGTCCTACGACCTGGGCGGCGGCGCCAAGGTTGTTGGCGGTTACGCCAAGAACGACAACTCGGGCGCCGACGCGTTCGACTTCGGTCTGTCGTTCTCGTTCTAATCCTCCGGGATCAGAAAGATGGAAGAGCGGGCATTGCCCGCTCTTCTGCATTTTGGGGGACTGACTGTGCCTAATGGGCGACAGGTTTCGGCAAAATGGGCAGACCCTGGCACTTGGCGTTGCCGCCCGAAGCAGTTAGCGCAATAGTGGACGGCAGAAAATTCTTTGTTGAGGGACAGCCATGAAACACCTGCTTGTAACCACCACGATCCTCGCTTTGTCGGCAGGCTTCGCTGCCGCTG
Source organism: Tabrizicola sp. (assembly GCA_025458105.1). Lineage (GTDB taxonomy): Bacteria > Pseudomonadota > Alphaproteobacteria > Rhodobacterales > Rhodobacteraceae > Tabrizicola. The sequence continues at coordinate 8,376 of JALOTD010000064.1, forward strand.
AAGTGACCCTGTCGGGCGACGCCCGTATGGGTATCATCAACAACTTTGGCGACGACGACACCGGCTTCACCAGCCGTGCCCGCGTGAAGTTTACCCTGTCGGGCGAAACTGACACCGGCCTGTCCTTCGGCGCTTCGTTCCGCGCTGACAACGCGAGCGCCGCTTCGGCTGGCAATGCTGGCGAAGTGTTCATTTCCGGCGCTTTCGGCAAGCTGACCATGGGCGACATCGACGGCGCTGCTCAGCAAGCCGTCGGCAACGTTGACGGCGTCGGTCTGACCGGCCTTGGCGACCTGAACGAAGCCGTCTACCTGCACAACCTGTTCGATGAAGGCGCGTTTGGCCTGAACTCCGACCCGACCGCTGCCTACGAATACTCGACCGGCGGCTTCACCGGGATCATCTCGGTGTCGAACCCGGACAACCTGGTTGGCGTGGACATCGACCCGACCTTCGCTCTGGGTCTGAAGTACGTGATGGGCGACTACACCTTCGCCCTCGGCTACGAAGACAACAACGACAGCGACTCCGACCACGTCATCGTTGGCGTGAACGCCACCTTCGGTGCCTTCACTGTCAAGGCGAACTACGGTCAGGCGACCGTCTTCGGCGTTGACGTCGGCGACCAGTGGCATCTGTCGGGCACCTACTCCGCAGACGCTCTGTCCGTGACCGCGTTCGTCGTGAATGAGTTCGACGCCGAGGCCTATGGCCTGGGTGCTTCCTACGACCTGGGCGGCGGTGCCAAGGTTGTCGGCGGCTATGCTCGCAACGACTCTGCCGACACCGACGCGTTCGACTTCGGTCTGTCGTTCTCGTTCTAATCCCTCGGGATCAGAAAGATGGAAGAGCGGGCATCTGCCCGCTCTTTCCTTTTCCGGTTTCCGCCTTAGGGTCACGGCGCAGGACGGAGGGTGCCATGGCTTTGGTGGATATTCAGGAACGCATCCGACAGGCGGAACGGGCTGCCGATCGGCCAGAGGGGGCGGTCGCCCTGATCGCCGTATCCAAGGTGCAGCCGCCTGATCGGGTCGAGGCGGTTCTGGCACAGGGCCACCGGATGTTTGGCGAGAACTACGTGCAAGAGGCTGCCGCGAAATGGCCAGCCTGGCGCGATCGCTTCGGTCCGCTGGAAGTGCACATGATCGGCCCGCTGCAGTCGAACAAGGCGAAACAGGCGGTGGATCTGTTCGATGCCATTCACACGCTCGACCGTCCCTCACTGGCGCAGAAGCTGGCCGGCCTGCAGCAGACCCGGGGATCTTTGCCACGGCTTTTCGTGCAGGTGAACACGGGGGAAGAACCGCAGAAGGCCGGGGTCCTGCCCGCCGACTTGCCCGCCTTCCTGCGCGACTGCCGGGCGATGGACCTGTCGCCCATCGGGCTGATGTGCATTCCGCCGGAAGGGCAGGACAGCACGCCGCATTTCGCGATGCTGGCACGGATGGCCGCCGAGCACGGGCTGGCGGGCCTGTCGATGGGGATGAGCGGCGATTTCGAAGCGGCGATTGCCCATGGCGCAACGCATATCCGCGTGGGCAGCGCCATCTTTGGGGCGCGCAGCTACCCGGTCTGAGGCAGACAGCCGGTCAGTCCTGCAGGCAACACCAACGGCGCACCCGCCGCGTAAAGCGCCGCCACCAGCCCCTTATCCCCCTGCAAGGTCACGCTGACCGGACCGGCACTGACCACGGCCACCCCGTCCGGAAGGCTGCGCAGAAACCCGTCCGGCGGGAACATCACCAAGGCGGCGGGGGCCTCCCCACCCAGCCGCATCACCAGCGCCAGAACGCCGATCCAGCCCACCGCGACCAGCGGAACGGCAACAAGCCAGCGCCAGTCAATAGTCATGGATATGCTCCAGCGCGCCATCCGGCAGCGCCCGCAGGGCCGCCGAAAGGCCGCTGACCGCGACCAGCATGAGGTGCCGGTAACCGGGGTTTCCCTGCCGTGCAAAGGAATGCACCGCCCCCTCGGCGGTCGCATTGTCGCTGACCACCGTGAAGAGGACATCGTCGTTCCCCGCGATCTCGACGAACTCGCCCCCTGCCGCCGCCACTTGCCCGGCCAGCCGGGTAAAGGCCCGATAGCGCGGCGCCTCGATCACCACGCCTTGCGGAAGGGTCTCGATCACCTGCACCTCCGGCAGGGCTGCAAGTGCCGCCGGGTCAATCCCCGTCACCACGGCCCGCAGGCGCAGCTGATCCGCCCCCACTGCCGCGACTGCCGCCTCGATCACCTTGGCATAGGCAGCTTTCGCCCGGTATTCCAGACCCAGCGCAAACCGCCTCTCCCGGTCGCGCAAGGCGCTGGTCGCCGCTGCATTCAGCTCGGCGGCGTCGCGGGTAAAGTCCCATTTGTACCAGGGCGTCTGCTGCAGGAAGACCGCATAATCCGCCGCCTGCCGGGCGGAACGGTCATCCAGAGGTGCGCGGGTGCCGCTGAAGAGCCGCCCAATGGTTTCCTCATACGCCGCCTTCAGCAACAGCTCTGCCGTGAAGCTGACCCCGATGGTGTAAACCATCTGCTTCGTCTCCCACGGGAAACCGCCATGCGGCCCCGAGGCCTGCGACAAGGCACAGGTCGAGGACCAGAAGCCACCAATCGCCGACAGGAAGCCATAGTCGTGCGGTGCGCCGGTGCGGATCACCTCGGCATAATCGGCATAGGCGTGGACGATGTGCCATTCCGGGTAAGTCAGCAGCGTCCGCCCCTCGGCCCGCTGCCAGTCGGCCCCGACCAGCGGATCATGCGCGATCAGCGCGCCTTCTGGGCGGCACATCGTCTCGATGTAGGCCACCGGGGACAAGAGACCCAGGACCAACACCACCACCAGCAGGATCAGCCGCTTGAAAAGGCGGAACAGAAACCTCACCGCTTGAACCCCACGGCCAGCGCCACCCCGCCCAGGATCAGGTGCGGCAGAGACGACAGGATCTTCAGCGTCACCGGAATGTCCAGCCACCCCCAGGTGAAGATGCCAAGGTCCAGAAAGCCCGAGCCGGCAAAGCAGCCCAGAAGCCCGTCCAGGAAGTACAGCGTGCCGAACAGGATCAGGAACATCCGGGAAGCCCGGGCCGAGATGAGCGCCGCCGCCAGCGCCCATAGCGCCGAGGCGAGGTGCAGCGCGTCGTCATAGACGTCGAGGGCAAAGATGCCGAACGTCCGCCCCTCGGCATCCACCAGCCCTGGGATCGGCAGATAGTTAAGACTGGCGACCAAGGCCAGGATCACGGCATAGCCGAATGCTACTTTGCGGTGCAGGGTCATCTCAGGCCTCCGCCATGTATTTGTCCCACAGGGCATTTCTGAACCGCAGGCCGGGATCAACCTGCCGTTTCAGCGCCACGAACTCGGCCGACCGGGCATAACAGCTGCGGAACTGATCCACCGTGGCATGCGGCCGGTAGGGCAGGTAGTAGCTGCCGCCGATGGCCAGCACGGCCTCGATCATCTCTGCCGTCATGCGGGCCATGTCCGCCTCGGCCCGGGCGGTCATCTCCTGGCTGAAGAGAAGGACCGAGGCGATGCGCGGCCCGTCCGGTGCGTAAGAGAGGATCGCATCGGGGTCGCGTTCCACCCAGCGCAGAGTGATGTTCAAAAGCTCTTGATAGCTGCCGGGAATGATTTCGCGCGCGGCGGTCAGGAAGTCGTTGAAGCGGTCGGGGCTGACGAAGTATTCGTGCAGGATGTCAGTCCGCGTCGGGTCGCGGTCGTCCAGCGTGATGACCGGTTCGTTCATCAAGGACGACCGGCTGGTCGCCCCCGCCAGCGCAGCACCAATCCCGGTCTCGATCCCCCAACGCCGCCGTTTGACCCACTCGTTCCCCGGCTGCGCCCGAAAGATCGCGCGTGAGGCCTTGGACAGAAAACCCGACCCAGTTGCCGGGGGAATGTCGCCTTCGATCGGCCGGTAGGTCACCAGCATTGCGTCGTCAAAGAACCCCTCGCGGTCGATGTTCAGCCGACCATAGGCCATGGGAACGGACCCATCAGCGATGGCCTGGAAGGCGGCGGCGAAATCGGTGGCGGGCATGGTCTGGAAGGTGGGTTCCAATAGCTGGTTCGGAACGGCCTCCACCTCCAGGTCAAGGATCAGCCCGATCAGCCCGTACCCGCCCATCGCGGCGCGGAAAAGATCGGCGTTCTCGGTGCGCGACGCCGTCACCAGACTGCCGTCCGCCAGCAGCATCTGTACCGACCGCACGGTGGATCCCATTGGTCCGTAAGGCATCGGCCAGCCATGCGCGCCTACCGAAAACGTCGAGGCCACGCCGAAATCGCTGTTTGATTGCATGACCTTGGGCGACAGCCCCAGGGGATCCAGCGCCGTGATGACCTGATGCCAGCGCGTGCCCGCCTGCACGCGGTAGACCTCGCCCTCGGCTTCGACAAAGGGCGCGTCCAGCGTGATCGCGTGTCCATCGCGCGGGATGGCCTGCCCGCCCATCGTATGCCGGGCGGCGGCGAGGTTGACCGGACGACCCGCCGCATCGGCCTCGCGCAGTTCGGCCCGCAGCGCGGCAACCAGAGCATCGCCCGGTGGCTCATTGACCACGATATGCTTGAAGATCGGCGTTTCCGACAAAAGCGAGGCGTCGTTCAGCGTGGTCTCGCCCCCGACAGGCGCGATGACCGCCACCCCGTCCAGCGAGGGGTTCGCGGCCCCCATCCACCGGCTGCCCGCCACGCCAACTGCCGCCCCAGCGCCGAACAGGGCCGCCCGTCTTGTCAGCGCCATGCGCCACCTTTTCCTTGTCCCGCACCCAGCTTGTCGCAGGTTGGCGGCGCGGTCCAGTCAGCAATTCCTCAGGTCAGCCAGACCCGGGCATAGGGCGGCAGGACGATCTGGCCGTGGTGGGTTTCCACGCGGTGGTCGGACAGGGCGTCATGCATCGCCGTGATGCCCAAGCCCCGCGCCCAGGCCTCGGACACCTGCTGCCACTCTTCGGTGAAGTTGAACAGGCCCAGAAGCGTGCCGGTCGGGGCCAGCCGCTGGAAGGCGAAGACCGCGTCATTGCCCGACGACACCACCCGCACCGGCACTGCCCCATGCAAGGCCGGGGTCGCCGCGCGCCGCGCCAGGATCTGCTTTGTCCCCCAGAAGACCCGGGCCGAAGGCGTGTCGCCCGAATGCCGCCCCTCGGCCAAGGCCCAGTCCATTCTCGGGCGGTGCACCCAGCGGCTGTCATGCGCGTGGTGGGGGTCGCCCAGATAGCTGTAATCGTTCGGCAAGGCCAACTCGTCGCCCATGTAGATCAACGGGATGCCGCCATAGGCTGCGATCAGCGCATGGCCCATCAGCATCCGCTGCACCGCCATTTCCACCAGCGCCGGGTCGTTTCCTGCCCGCTCCAGCCCGGCCAGCGAGGCGAAGGACCCGGAAATCCGCTTGTCCCCCGTCGCCTCGTTCACCTGGAATAGCGCGCCTTTTGCAAAGGTGCCGGGGAAGCCGCCTTCGTAGAAGTCCGACAGGAAATTGCGGTGACCATGGCCGGAAAGGCCGACCGCCGCTGCGTCTTCGTCCGTCACGGCCCAGCCGATGTCGTCGTGGCAGCGGATGTAGGTGGCGTAGGTGGCGTTGGTCAGACGGTCGGGGAAATGGGTCGCCATGACATGCGTCATCAGCCGCGTGTCCCGGGTGGCGAGTGACGACCAGAACTGGACCATCAGGCTGTTGTGATAGGCGAGGTTCCCCTCTTTCCCGTCATGCTTGCCGCGACCAAGGTAGGGCAGCATCTCGGCAGGCGCGACGATGGCCTCTTCCAGATGCAGGACGGCGGCAGAGGCGATGCGGCTGCACGCCCGCAGGGCCTGCAGGATCATGTGCACCTCGGGTTCTGACTGGCAGCGGGTGCCCATGCGTTTCCACATGAAGGCCACCGCGTCCAGCCGCAGGACATCGACGCCCCGGTTCGCCAGGAACAGCATGACCTCGACGATCTCCAGGAAGACCGCCGGGTTGGCCCAGTTCAGGTCCCACTGGTGTTCGTTGAAGGTGGTCCAGACCCATTTCCCGATCTCTGGGTAATGGGTAAAGTTGCCGGGCGCGTTGTCCGGGAAAACCTCGACCAGCGTGCGTTCATACTGCTCGGGCAGGTCGGGCGTGTCGAACATCAGGTAGTAGTCCTGATAGGCCGGGTCGCCCTTTGCCGCCTTCTTGGCCCAGGCGTGTTCCTTCGCCGTATGGTTCAAGACCAGATCGACACAGAGTGACATGCCCCGGGCCCGCAGCGCGCGGCTCACTGCCTCGAAATCCGCCATCGTGCCGTAAGCCGGGTTGATCTGGCGGTAGTCCATCACCGAATAGCCGCCATCACTGTCGCCGGGGCGTGGCTTGAGGCAGGGCATCAGGTGGACGTAAGAGACCCCGAGGTCCTCCAGATAGTCGAGCTTCTCCAGCACCCCCTGCAGCGTGCCGTTGAAGCGGTCGATGTAGAAGACATAGCCCGCCATGCCCGGGCGCTGGAACCAGTCGGGTTCAAGGTCGCGGGCCAGGTCCAGCCGTTTCAGGTCGGCTGGGCGGTCGGCCCAGCCTTTCCGCAGGACCTTGACCAGCTTGTCGCGAAAGGCCGGGTAGTCGGGCCGCGCGCCATAGATCGCCTCGAGCATGGGGAACAGGTCCGGGACCGAGCGCGCCAGGCGCAAATCGAAAATGTCGTCATCCGCGCTGGACGGCGTTCTGGCCATATCGGTCCTCCCTTTGGCGGGCGAGACTAGGCAATCCAAAGCGGTTTGGAAAGAGGGTTTTGCCCCTCACCCCCGGCCCCTCTCCCCAAGTGGGAGAGGGGAGGGCCTGGTGGCACGGTCAGTCCCGGACGATGAGCCGGGTCTGATAGGTGATGCGGGGGGCGATCCAGTGCAAAGCTGCGCGGGGCAGGGCGACACAGCCCGCCGTGGGGGCACCGGGCCTCCGCCACTGGTGGAGGAAGATGGCCGATCCCCGGCCCGGTTCCGCATGGGGCCAGTTCCAATTGGTCAGAAGGATCAGGTCATACATCGGATCGGCCCGACGCAAGCGCTCGTGGCTGAAACCGTGCGGGGCGCGGACCATCAGGTTGTAGTCCGGATCGCGCGGGTCATCCGACCAGAGGTCGCAGGGGCCAATGGGCAGCGCCCAGTCCGCGGGCCGGGCCAGCCGGTCGGGGCGGTAGAGCATGCCCACCAGTCGATGGTCCCCCGCCGGAGTGGCCCCGTCACCCTCACGCTTGGCCTTCGCGGCGACGATCCCTCCCCGCCCGACCGTGCAGGGAAAGCGGCGGCCCAGGAAGCGCAGGCCCGTGGGTGTCACGACCAGGTCTTCCGGCGTCACAGCAAGTGCCCCGATTTCGCGGCCTTGGTGGCCAGATAGGCGCGGTTCTGGTCGGTCAACCCGACCCTCAGCGGCACCCGCTCAACGACTTGCAGCCCGCAGGATTCCATCATGGCAAGCTTCCTGGGATTGTTCGTCAAGAGCCGCACGCTGGAAAACCCGAGCTTGCGCAGGATATCCGCGCCGATCCGGAAATCGCGTTCGTCATCCTCGAACCCCAGGCGGTGGTTGGCCTCGACCGTGTCAAACCCCTGGTCCTGCAAGGAATAGGCCCGCATTTTGTTCGCCAGCCCGATCCCCCGGCCTTCCTGGTTGAGGTAAAGGAGGACGCCCGCCCCTTCCTCGCCCATCTGGGCCAGTGCGGCGCGCAGCTGGGGACCGCAGTCGCATTTCAGCGACCCGAGTACATCGCCGGTGAAGCAGGCCGAATGCAGCCGCGCTAGCACGGGCTGGGACCGGTCGGGCTTGCCGATCTCGATGGCGTAATGTTCCTCGCCCCCATCCTCGGGGCGGAAGATGTGGACGCGGCCTGCTTCACTGGCGACCAGCGGAACGCGGGCGGCCACCACTTCGGCCAAGGGGGGCAGGGCGGCCAAGGCGGGGGCGATCTCATCCAGCGCCAGAAGCGTCAGGCCGTGCTGCGCCGCCACCTCCAGCGCAGGGCCGACCGGAACGACCAATGCGGCGGGCAACAGGTGCGCCGCCTTGGCCAGTGCCAGGGCCGCACGGTGCAGGTCAGCCGCGCCGTCGCGGGCCGAGGTCAGCGGCCCCTTCATCGGGACCCGCAGGTCATCGGCCGGGTCCGCCACCGCGCGCAGCCACGCCAGCCCCGCATCGGCCGGCGGCACGATCCGCGCCAGATCGCCGTCATAGGCCCGCGCTTTCAGGGTCGTGGCCCGCCGTGCCGTGATCGCCAGAACCGGCGCGCCAAAGGTCCGCAGATCCGCCAGCCGGTCCGCATCCAGCGCCTCGACAGCGGCGATCAGCACCGCACCGCCTGCGCCCGACAGCACCACCGGCACGCCCATGCGCAGATCACCCTTCGCGCGGGTCAGACGTTCGGCAATGGACAGGGTCAGGCTCATGCCCCCGTCATAGCCCCCGGATGACGAAATTGAAACATTCCCCAGCCCAGCGACACGACCGCGTGAGGAAAACGTTGCAAACCTTGCAGGGTTCGTGATCGCGGCGCATCTCCGCGGAAACGGCAAAGGAGGCAGACATGGCCCAATTGCGGAAGATCCTGCTGGTCGACGACGATGACGACCTGCGCGAGGCGCTGAGCGAGCAGCTGGTGATGACCGAAGACTTCGACGTGTTCGAAGCCGGCACCGGCGCCGACGGGATGGAGAAGGTCAAGGCCGGTCTCTTCGATCTGGTCATCCTGGACGTGGGCCTGCCCGACACTGACGGGCGTGAGCTGTGCCGCCGCATGCGCAAGCAGGGCGTGAAATGCCCGATCCTGATGCTGACCGGCCACGACACCGACAGCGACACGATCCTGGGGCTGGACGCCGGCGCGAACGACTATGTGACCAAGCCCTTCAAGTTCCCGGTCCTTCTGGCCCGCATCCGGGCGCAGTTGCGCACCCATGAACAATCGGAAGACGCGATCTTCCAGATGGGCCCCTACACCTTTAAGCCTGCCCAGAAGATGCTGGTGGACGAAAAGGAAAAGAAGATCCGCCTGACAGAGAAAGAGACCAACATCCTGAAGTACCTCTACCGCGCGCAATCGGGCGTGGTGGCGCGGGATGTCCTTCTGCACGAAGTCTGGGGCTACAACGCCGGGGTTACCACCCACACGCTGGAAACGCACATCTATCGCCTGCGCCAGAAGATCGAGCCCGACCCCTCGAACGCACGCATTCTTGTGACCGAAAGCGGCGGCTACCGTTTGGTCGCCTAACGAATCCCCTGGTCGCGTCGGGGCATGACGCGGCATCCTCCCTGTTGGACTGGCCCGGCTGCCGCATGGCACGCCGGGCCGCTTTTTGCGCCAATTGTGGCCCTGCAGTGTTCGTATCGGGCGACTTTGGCTGTGGCGCAGTCGCCATTCAGGTGCGTCTGCCTTGCAACAGCCCTGAAATCTTGCGCCTTAGGGCTTATTGTTGCCGGATTCGCTTGCTACCTTTTCAACATGCACAGGTTGTGCAGCAAGTTCCCCTGGTCGCGTCGGGGTTATGGCGCGGCATCCTCCCTGTTGGACCTGGCCGGGCTTCTTGCCCGGCCTTTTTTTGATCGTCATTCTTCTCAGCCTGGCGCTTGTCCTCCTCTTGGGGCTGCGGATGACAGCAGCCATACGCGAGGTCGGGCTTCTGGCGCAGGACCCTCCGGAAGAAGGCCGGATCGTCGAGACTGACCTCGGCCCGATTTACATCGAAGAGCTTGGGCCGGAAACCGGACCTGCGATCTTGCTGTTTCACGGCTCGGTCGGCTGGTCGCGGATGTGGCGCCCGACGCAAGAGGCGCTGGCCGCCAAGGGGTACCGCGCCATTGCTTTCGACATGCCGCCGATGGGCTGGTCGTTCCGGGATCCGGCGGGCGACTACAGCCGTGCCACCCAGGCGCGACGCACATTGGCGCTGATCAAGGCGCTACGCATCCGCCCGGTCCTGGTCGCGCATTCCTTCGGGGCGGGACCAGCGGCAGAGGCCGCGATGCAGGCCCCCGCCTCGGTCGCGGGGCTGGTCGTCGTCTCTGGGGCCATCGGTCTTGGTCGCGACGGCACCGACCAGGCGCCGCCTTGGCCGCTTGGCTATCCGTTCATGCGCGAACTCGCTGTCTCTGCGACCATCACCAACCCGCCGATGATGGGCACTCTTCTCCGCCAGTTCCTGCACCGGCAGGATGCGGCAACGCCTGAGATCATCGCCATGCTCAATCGCCCCGGCCGCCGCGCCGGCACGACCTCGGCCATTGCCGCCTGGGTGCCGAGCCTCCTGGTCCCACCCGCAGGCGCACTGTCCACGACGCCCGAAGCCTGGCAGACGCTTGATCTGCCACTGGCCTTCCTCTGGGGCGACCGCGACACTGCCACGCCACTGGCGCAAGGTCAGGCCCTGGCCGACCTGACGGGCGCGCCGCTTTCCATCCTGACTGAGGTCGGCCATATTCCCCAAATCGAAGCGCCCGCCGAGTTTCAGGCCGCTCTCATCGCCCTTCTTGCCGACCTGCAGACCTGAGGCCCCATGCCCTTTACCCTTGCCACCTGGAACATCAACTCGGTCCGCCTGCGCGAGGCGCTGGTCTCGCGGCTTCTGACCGAAGAGGCGCCGGATATCCTCTGTCTGCAAGAGTGTAAGTGCCCGGTCGAGCTGATCCCGCTCGATGGCTTCCGGGCGCTGGGCTATACCCATGTCGTCGCGCGGGGGCAGAAGGGCTACAACGGCGTTGCCATCCTGTCCAAGCTGCCGATCGAAGACGTGGGCGGCCATGACTTCGCGACGCTTGGCCATGCCCGGCATGTCGCAGCAAAACTGGAAAACGGCGTCACCATCCACAATTTCTACGTGCCCGCCGGTGGCGACATCCCGGACCGCGCGCAGAACATCAAGTTCGGCCAGAAGCTCGACTTCCTGACCCACATGCGCGACCACTTCCGCGCCGACCGCCCGCACAAGGCGATCCTGGTGGGCGACCTGAACATCGCCCCGCGCGAGGATGACGTCTGGGACCACAAGGCCCTTCTGAAGATCGTCAGCCATACGCCCATCGAGGTCCAGCACTTGACTGACACGATGGATTCCGGCCGCTGGCAGGACATCACCCGCCAGGACATTCCGCAGGGTCGGCTCTACAGCTGGTGGAGCTACCGCAGCCCCGACTGGGACGGTGCCGACAAGGGCCGCAGGCTTGACCATATCTGGGCCACTCCCGACATCTCCGGCGCCGCCCATGGCAGCCGCATCCTGCGCCCGGTGCGCGGGTGGGAGGGGCCGTCCGACCACGTCCCGGTCTTCGCGACATTCGATCTCTGATCGCCGCCGTTGCGCCGGCCTGCACGGCTGGCTAAGGTGCCGCAAGGGTCAGCAGTTCACCCAGGCGTCACCGGCCCGTCAGGGCAGCTAAACCTGCGCATCACCGATCGTCCGCATCCCCATGCCCGATCGCCAAGCCGGTGACCCGCGATGTCCGAAGGGCATGACGGAGGATGATGATGTCTCGCGATTCCCTGCCGCTTTCGGTGGCCGACCTGACCTTGTTTGCCCGCAACTTGCGCCGCGACTGGCCCGCCGCGCCACCCAACCACCTGACTTTGCTGAACCTTCTGGCCCGCGCCGGGGGCTACCGCAACTTTCAGCACCTGCGCGCCAACGCGCTGGCCGCCGGGCGCCTTTCGGCCCCTACACCTCTGATCGACCATGCCGAACTCGAACGCCTGCGCCGCCATTTCGACGGGCAGGGCAGACTGATCCGCTGGCCCGCCAAGACCTCGGTCCAGCACAAGGTGCTCTGGGTCCTCTGGTCCCATCTGCCACGCGGGCAGTCGATGACCGAACGCCAGATCAGCGCGCGGCTGAACGACTGGCACCTGTTTGGCGACTCAGCGATCATCCGCCGCACCCTGCTAGAGCAAGGGCTGATCACCCGAACCGCCGATTGCACCGATTACCGTCGCGTCGAACGGGCGCCGCCCCCGGACAGTCTGGCGCTGATCCGGCTTGTGTCCGGGGGCTGACCGATCCGCCTATTGCTCGTTCGTGGTGATCGTGATCCCTGCGCCATTCTTCATCCGGCGGATGCCTTCGGGCTCGGTCGCCTTGGGCCAGGTCGCTGCCAACAGCCGCGACTTGGCCATGCGCGAGACATTGACCGAATTCGACTGGTTCCCGCCCAGCACATGATAATGCAGGTCGTCCTCGGCCCAGTAGAACCCGACATGCCCCTGCCAGCCCGAGGGCGAGCCGCGCCAGAACACCAGCACCGACCCGAACTGCGGATCGACCGTCCTGCCGAACTTCAACCATTGCCGGGCCCCAAGGGGGTTCGCAGGGATCGGCTCATCCGGCAGGGTCGACGAGATGCAATGCGCCACGAACAGCCCGCACCACGGCGTCTCGTCGCTGGAAAAACCGATGTCTGGGGCCTGCGCCATCGCCAGGATCGCCGGGTTGTTGCCTGGGCCGGCCACTTCGGTCGTGCCGATCAGGCGCTTGGCCTCGGCCAGCCAGGGCATGTCGGCGGGCACATCGCCGATGATGCTGCCATTGGTCTTCTTGGTGACAAGCTGCTTGTCGGATACCCCGAACAGCTTGGCCAAAGTCTTCGGCCCGGCAATCCCGTCCGCCTCCAGCCCGTTCTTTCTTTGAAACTCTCGCACCGCCGCGCGGGTCTTGGGTCCGGATATTCCGTCAATCGGCCCCGGGTCGAATCCGGCTTTCGCAAGGGCACGCTGCAATTCCTGAATGGTCATCGTCAGTGCTCCAAAAAATGCATGAAATGAGGCCCGGGAAACTCCGGGTGACTCAGGGTAACACAGAACTTTCCGCGCTAAAGATGCCTTGCGCGGACTTCTGCAGGTTTTGCGATTAATTCACGCCCGTCGCGCTGGTCTCAGCTGCCTGCGGCAAGAGCCGCCAGAATGGCCTTGGCGCTGTCGCTGTCCCATTCGGCATCGCCGATCAACCGGGCGACCTCCTGCCCTTCGGGGTTCAGGATTACCGTGACCGGCAAGCCAACGACCGCCATTCCCCGCGCCAACTCGGAAGTTGGATCTCGCAGGATGGGCAACCCCTTGATCTCGGCCTCGGCAAAGAATCGTTCGATCCCGGCCACCGAGTTGCGACCCGTCGCCACCGGCACCACGGCAATCTCCGGCATCGCCGCCTGCAGCCGATCAAGGCTTGGCATCTCGTGGCGGCAGGGCGCGCACCAAGTGGCCCAAAAGTTCAGCACCACCCATTTGCCCCGGTAATCGGCCAGCGAATGCGTGACATCCTTGGCGTCCAGAAGCACCACCTCGGGGATCGCGACAGGGGTCTCGTGCAGCGCCAGCTTCTTCATGTCGCCATCGCGCAGGGCTGCGACATCGGCAGCGGCCAGATTTGCACCAAGAGCTAAGCCCGTGTAGAGGACGACCAGCAATTTCCGCACGCTTCACACTCCAAAGGCCCCGCAAATGTCCGACACGCCCGCTTCCAAAGCCGCCAACCAGATGTGGGGCGGGCGTTTCGCCAGCGGGCCAGACGCGATCATGCAGGCGATCAATGCCTCGATCGGGTTCGACCAGCGGCTTTACGCGCAAGATATCGCAGGCAGCCGGGCCCATGCCGCCATGTTGGCTGCACAGGGTATCCTCAGTGATAGGGACGCGCAGTCGATTGGGGAAGGCCTGCTCGCGATCTTGTCAGAGATCGAGGCGGGTCGTTTCCCCTTTACGCCCGAGCTTGAGGATATCCACCTGAACATCGAGGCCCGGCTGACCGAACGGATCGGCGAGGCGGGCAAGCGCCTGCACACTGGGCGCAGCCGCAACGATCAGGTCGCCGTCGACTTCCGCCTCTGGGTCCGCGACCAGTGCGACCAGGCGATTGCCGGTCTGACCGGGCTGATGAAGGCATTTCTGCAGCAGGCCGAGGCCGGGGCCGATTGGGTCATGCCGGGCTTTACCCATCTGCAGACCGCCCAGCCGGTGACCTGGGGGCATCACATGCTGGCCTATGTCGAGATGCTGGCCCGCGACCGTAGCCGATTCGAGGATGCCCGCAAGCGCATGAACGAATGCCCGCTTGGTGCGGCCGCACTGGCGGGGACCTCGTTCCCCATCGACCGGCACATGACGGCTAAGGCCTTGGGCTTCGACCGGCCCACGGCCAATAGCCTGGACAGCGTCAGCGACAGGGATTTCGCGCTGGAGTTCCTGGCGGCAAGCAGCATCTGCGCCATGCATCTTTCCCGCTTTGCCGAAGAACTGGTGATCTGGTCCTCCGCCCAGTTCCGCTTTGTCCGGCTCTCCGACCGCTGGACGACGGGCAGCAGCATCATGCCGCAGAAGAAGAACCCCGATGCGGCAGAACTCCTCCGCGCCAAACTGGGGCGGATTCTCGGGGCGACGGTGGCGCTGTTCACGGTGATGAAGGGTCTGGCGCTGACCTATTCCAAGGACATGCAGGAAGACAAGGAACAGGTCTTTGATGCTGCGGACTCCCTCATGCTGGGCCTCGCCGCGATGACCGGCATGGTCAGCGACATGACCGCGAACCGCGAGGTGCTGGCGGCGGCGGCGGCCAGCGGGTTCTCGACCGCGACCGATCTGGCGGACTGGCTGGTCCGCGAACTGGGCCTGCCCTTCCGCGAGGCGCATCACGTGACGGGCACGCTGGTTGCCATGGCCGAAGGGCAGGGGGTTGATCTGCCCGACCTGACGCTTGCCCAGATGCAGTCCGTCCATCCCGGCATCCGCGCCGATGTCTTCGGCGTCCTTGGCGTGGAAAACTCGGTCGCGAGCCGCACCTCCTATGGTGGCACCGCGCCAGTCCGCGTCCATGAGCAGATCGCGCGCTGGGCCCAAGCCTTGGGGTGACGCAAGCCTTGTGCGGTGCTAGCCTTGCGCCATTCGCAAAAGGAGATTGCCATGAAACCCCTGCTCATTGTCGCACTGCTGGCCCTGTCCGCCTGCACCAACCCGATGCTGTCGGCAGAAATGGCCGTCGGCACTGGCGGCGTGTCGGTAAAACCTGCCTTGTCCGGACAGGTCGGCGGCACCACAGTCACCGTCGAAGCCAACAACTGACGCTCGAGGACCCCATGCCCCGCCTGATCCTGCCTGCCCTCGTGGCCTGCCTGACCCTTGCTGCATGCGGCGCTGATGGCCCTCCGCAACCGCCTTCGAAATCCGGAGTCACCGTCTCGGGCGACGCGAAGATCGGCGTGGTGGTCAAGTGACGCCCCTGCGGCTGATCTATCTGGCGCTGGCGATCTGGGGCGCGGTGCATCCGATGTACTGGTTCGTCACCTACATGCGCGAGACCGGGACCGGTCTTGGCGGCCTGATCGACGCTTGGTACGTCAACGCCTCGACCACGGGCCTCACCTGGGACCTGACCATCGCCGCCATCGCGCTGACCGTCTGGATCCTGGCCGAGACGATCAGCCGCCGCGCCTGGGGACACCTCGTCGCCATCCCCGCCACCTTCTGCATCGGTGTCAGCTGCGGCCTGCCGCTCTATCTCTTCCTGCGCAGCGGTCGGTCCTGAAGCGCCGGACTTTTCGAAAAGTCCGGACCGGAGCCTTCAAAGGCTCCGTTACGATTTCTTCCAAGAAATCGTCCCTTTGCACCACGCGAACGCCCGGATATGACGGCGCGAAAGCAGGGGCATGACGCATGGATCACTTTCTTTACCGCAACGGCACCCTTCATGCCGAGGACGTCGCGATCCCCGACATCGCGGCCCGGGTCGGCACGCCCTTCTATGTCTATTCCACCGCCACCCTGACCCGGCACTACCGCCTCTTCACCGAAGCGCTCAGCCCCCTGCCGCATCTCGTCTGCTTCGCCATAAAGTCGCTTTCGAACGTCGCCGTCCTGAAGACGCTGGGCAACCTAGGCGCCGGGATGGATGTCGTCTCGGGCGGCGAATACCTGCGGGCAAAGGCCGCTGGCGTCCCGGGCGACCGCATCGTCTTTTCCGGTGTCGGCAAGACGCGGGAGGAAATGCGCCTCGCCCTCATCGGCGGCATCCGCCAGTTCAACGTCGAATCCGAACCCGAAATGCGGGCGCTGTCAGAGGTTGCGACCTCCCTCGGCCTCACCGCCCCGATCACCGTGCGCGTCAACCCCGACGTGGACGCCCGGACCCACGAAAAGATCGCCACCGGCAAGAAGGAAAACAAGTTCGGCATCCCCATCGCGCGCGCGTCTGAGGTCTATGCCGAGGCCGCCCGCCTGCCGGGCCTGCAGGTCATCGGCATCGACGTCCACATTGGCAGCCAGCTGACCGAACTGGAGCCTTTCGAACAGGCCTACCTCAAGGTCGCCGACCTGACCCGCCGCCTGCGGTCCGAAGGCCACACCATCACCCGTCTCGACCTTGGCGGCGGCCTTGGCATCCCCTACCAGCGGTCTAACGAAGCGCCCCCGCTCCCCACTGACTACGGCGCCCTCATCAAGCGCACTGTGGGCGATCTGGGGTGTGAGATCGAGATCGAACCCGGCCGCCTGATCTCTGGCAACGCCGGTATCCTCGTCTCCAAGGTCATCTATGTAAAGAACGGCGAGGGCCGGGATTTCCTGATCCTTGACGCCGCGATGAACGACCTTGTCCGCCCGTCCATGTACGGCGCGCACCACGATATCATCCCGGTGGCCGAACCCCCTGTCGCCAGCCCCACCCAGGAATTCGACGTCGTGGGCCCGGTATGTGAGACCGGCGACACCTTCGCCAAGGGCCGCGACCTGCCGCTGGTGGCCGAGGGTGACCTGGTGGCCTTCCGCAGCGCCGGGGCCTATGGCGCAGTGATGGCCTCGGAATACAACACCCGCCCCCTCATCCCCGAGGTTCTGGTCCACGGGGATCACTTCGCTGTCATTAGGGAAAGACCGACCTTTGACGAAATGATCAACCGGGATACCATCCCCTCGTGGCTGTGACGTCCTGTCCGGTCCAAGGGCAGGTGATATGACCGCGAAATCGCCAGAACCGCCGCTGAAATCGCTTGTCTGGCCGATGCGCCTGACCCTTGCCGGGCTCTGGGCGGAACGGCTTGCGCGGGCCTTCTGGCCGCTGTGGTCGCTGATTCTGGTCGTGCTGGCGGCGCTGGCCTTTGGCCTGCAGGATCTTGGCCCGCTGCATTGGGCGCAGATCGCTGGCGCAGTTGCGGCTCTTGCGGCTTTGGCCTTGCTTGTGCTGGGTCTGCGCCGGTTCCGCAAGCCCACCACGCTCGACGCCCTTCTGCGGCTGGATGCCGCCATGCCAGGCCGCCCGATCTCGGCGCTCATGGACACGCAGGCCATCGGCGCGACCGACCCCGCCTCGCTGGCTGTCTGGCGCGCGCACCAGGACCGGATGGCCGCCCGCGCCGCCGCCGCGCGCCCGGTGCAGCCCGACCTGCGGCTTTCCTCGCGCGACCCGTTCTCGCTCCGCTATGTCGCGCTGACGGCCTTTGTCATGGCGATGATCTTCGGGTCGTTCTGGCGCGTGGCCTCAGTCTCGGGCCTTGCCCCGGGTGCTGCCGTCGCGATGCCCGGCGGTCCCAGCTGGGAAGCCTGGGCTCAGCCGCCCGCTTACACTGGCAAGCCCTCGCTCTACCTCAACGAAATCACCGAGCCTGTTCTAGACCTGCCGACCGGCACGCGCATCCAGGTCCGCGTCTACGGGCCCGCTGACAGCCTGACCGTTGCCCAGACAGTGGCTGACCCGCCGCCGCCGGTCGCGCCCCCGGTCGAAGGTGAAGTGACGCCCGCCGCCGCTGCGCCCGAAGGCATGGCCGGCGTGCAGGATCTGACGGTCACGCGGTCCGGAACGCTGGCCATCGAAGGCCCGGGCGGCCGCGAATGGGAGATTACGGCCATTCCCGATGGCCTGCCCAGCATCACCCCCGACGGTGAGATGGGGCGCGAGGCAGATGGCCGCTTTACCCAGGGCTTTAAGGCGTCAGACGACTACGGCGTTGTTGCGGGCCGCGTCACGATCACGCTCGACCTTGCGGCCATCGACCGCCGCCACGGTCTTGGCCCCGACCCCGAACCGGTCGAGCCTGTGGTCCTTGACCTGCCGATGCCCCTGTCGGGCGAACGGACCGAAATCACGGAAACGCTGATCGACGATCTGTCGAAGCACGTCTTTGCCAACCTGCCGGTGAGCATGGTCTTTGCCGCTGTCGATGCCGCAGGTCAGGAAGGCCAGTCCGAACCCTATGCGGTCACGCTGCCCGGCAAGCGCTTCTTCGACCCGCTCGCTGCCGCGCTGATCGAAATGCGCCGCGACCTTCTGTGGAACCGGATCAACGCGCCGCGCGCCGTGCAGCTTCTGAAGGCGATGACGCACCGCCCCGAAGGCTTCATCCGTCACGAGCGGGCGTTCCTTTACCTCCGCGTCCTGATCCGCGAGCTTGACGCCGAGAAGGCGGCCCTGACGGTCGAGGAACGGGATCGTCTGGCCGAAGACCTCTGGACCATCGCGCTTATGGTGGAAGAGGGCAACCTGCAATCCGCCTTCGAACGCCTCCAGCGCGCTCAGGACCGGCTGGACGAGGCGATCCGCAACGGCGCGTCGCCTGAAGAGATCGAGCAGCTGATGCGCGAAATGCAGCAGGCGCTGAACGAATACATGCGCGAACTGGCCGAAGAGGCGCAGCGCAACCCTGGCGACCAGCAGCAACAGGGCCAGATGCAGGGCCAGATGATGTCGGGCGACCAGCTGCAAGAGATGCTGGATGAACTCCAGCGCCTCATGGAAGAGGGCCGCACCGCCGAAGCCGCCGAACTGATGGAACAGCTCCGCCAGCTGATGGAGAACATGCAGGTCGTCCAAGGCCAGGGCCAAGGGCAAGGCCAGGGTCAGGGCCAGCAGGGCATGCAGGAACTCGGCGAAGCCCTCCGCGACCAGCAGGAACTCTCCGACGACGCCTTCCGCGAACTGCAAGGCGTCCCCCGCCCGGGTGAGGAAGAAGGCGGCCGCCAGGAGGGTGAGGGCGAAGGTCAGGACGGTGAACCCCGCGAGGGTGAAGGCCAAGGCCAGGGCGACCAAGCCGACGGCTCCCTCTCCGACCGCCAGCGCGACCTCCGCCAGCGCCTGAACGACCTCCAGAACGGCGACCTCCCCGGCGATGGCACCGAACAGGGCGAATCCGGCCGCCGCAACCTCGACCGCGCCGGCCGCGCCATGGAAGAGGCCGAAGAGGCCCTCCGCCGCGGCGACCTCGACGGCGCCCTCGACCGCCAGGCCGAAGCGATGGAAGCGATGCGCGACGGCCTCCAGGACTTCGGCGAAGCCCTCGCCCAGGAACAGCGCGAACAGCGCGACGGCCAGGAAGGCCAAGAGTTCGGCAGCGCCGACCCCAACGGTCGCGACCCCCTCGGCCGCGAGCCCGGCGACACCGCCCGCATCGGCTCGGACGAGAACATGGTCCAGAACGACCCCAACCAGCGCGCCCAGGAACTCCTGGACGAGATCCGCCGCCGCTCTGGCGACCTCGCCCGCCCGACCGAGGAACTGGACTACCTCAAGCGCCTCCTCCAGCTCTTCTGAACGCCCCCCTCACGCCTCCTTAACCCCATGGGCGCTTCCTTTCCCCGGAAAGGAGCCGCCCATGGACCCCCTCATTCACCTCCCCCCCGCCGCCATCGACCCTCACGCCCTCCTCCGTGACCGCACCACGCTCGACGACAGCGCCCTCGCCCTCCTCCAGCACTCCATCGCCACCGAAGGCCTCCGCGCCCCGCTTGAGGTCTGGGCTCTCTCCACCCCCCGCGGCCCCCACACCCACGGCCTCATCTCCGGCCTCCGCCGCCTCACCGCCGCCCGCGCCCTCGGCCTTCCCACCGTCCCCTGCTTCCTCCGCACGCCGCAATCCCTCGCCCAGGCCCTCGCTGCCATGGTGTCGGAGAATGAGATCCGCGAACCCGTTTCCCCTTACGAAAAAGCCGCCCTCGTCCTCGCCGCGGTAGAGGAGGGCCACTTCGACACCCCCGACGCCGCCATCGCCACCCTCTTCCCCTCGCTCCCCCGCACCTCCCGCACCCGCATCCGCCACCATGCGCGAGTGGTGGAGGACCTCGGCCCCCTCCTCGCCGCGCCCCACCAGATCGGCACCCGCCAGCTCGACATGCTCGCCGCCGCCCTCGCCACCGGACACGAGCCACTCCTGACCGCCACCCTCCAACCCCTCGCCACCGCGGGGGTGGAGACGCAATGGTCCACCCTCCGCCCCCTGCTGGCCGAGGTCCTCCGCGACCCCACCGACCCCATCACCCGCCGCCCCCGCCGCCACCTCCGCCTCCCCCAGGGCCTGACGATCACGCGAGAGCCCACGCCCACCGGCTGGCTCCTCAGGTTCACCGGCCCCCAGGCCCGCTCCGGCCTGATCGACGACGTGCTGGACAAGGTGGAAGAGTGGTTTGGCAAACCCTAAGACCCGGCCACCCCCACCCCGTAGGTCGGGCTTCAGCCCGACTCCCGCGCACCCCCAACCCCAAGCCTCCCTCCCCCTCGTGGGGAGGGGCAGGGGAGGGGGGCACGCCGCCACCCACCCCGCACCCCCCGTCTTCCCCGCCCTCATCCCGCGCACCACAGGGCCGCGCCCTCCCGGGGGGAGGGAGGGCGCGGCCCGGCGGGCCTATGCCCTTGACTCCGGGCCAAATATCTAATGAGCCTATTGACGAATATTCGCGCCAAGGTAGAGTGACAAGAATTGGCCACGTTGCAAGTTAAGCAGGGTAATCAGGATGAAATTGCGCCACTTGAAGATTCATAACTTTCGCTCGATCAAGGACGCCAGTGTGGGCGTGAGTGACTATACACTACTGGTTGGTGCAAATAATGCTGGAAAGAGCAACCTGCTCGCGGCACTGCGTATGTTCTACGATGACCTCAAGTGGTCAAAGTCTGATGAGCCCAAATTGGCTGATGTCGACTCTGAGTCATGGATTGAGCTTGCATTCATACTTACCGAAGCTGAATGGGATACGCTTGCGGACAAGTACAAGGAAGGCGTTGACGATCGAACTCTGAGAGTTCGCCGTTACTTCAGGTCTGCAGAGAGAGTAAAGACCAACCAAAGCAATATGTACGGTTACGTAAATGGGTCTTTAGAGGATGAACTCTTCTACGGAGCGAAGAACGTTGGCAACAGTAAGCTAGGTCAAGTAATCTACATTCCAGCGCTCACCACAGCTGATGAACAAACAAAACTGTCTGGGCCATCTCCACTGCGCGAAGTTCTGAATTTTCTATTGAAGAAGGTTGTTGGGGGAAGTAAGACATATGCTGCCCTTGTTGATGCCTTTTCAAAGCTGAACCAAGAAGCAAAGGACGAACAAGGTTTCCTCAATGAAGTTTCCAAGCCGTTGAACGACGCAATTGCAGCATGGAACATAAAGATTGATCTAAACATCAACAATCTCAAGCCGGAAGACATTTCGAAGAATTTGGTTTCATTCTCTTTTCTTGATAGCGCTTTGGGTGACGCAAGCTTCGATCTAGCGAAATATGGCCATGGCTTTCAGAGGTCAGTTATCTACGAACTCATTCGAATTGCTCCGTCGTTTCGAGACGTTAAGGTCTCTGACAAGAAGGAGTTTTCGCCAGACTTCACACTAATACTGTTTGAAGAACCAGAAGCGTTCTTGCACCCCGCACAGCAAGAGAACATGTCGTATCATCTACGAAAGCTGTCTGCGGAAGCTACGCAGCAGGTAATGCTCTGTACACACTCAAGCATTTTCGCCGGCAAAGCCGCAGAAGATATCCAGCAGATAGTGCGACTCTACCGTGAACATGGTGAGACAAAAGTTCAGCAGGCACATTCAGCAGATGTGAAAGCAATCTTTTCAGAAGGTGGACAGTTATTTGCTGCTTTACAGGCATTTGTCTCAGATGCCAGGATTCCAGATTCGAGCAAGAAGAACGCGAAAAGTATGATTGCCAATCCGCCGCAACAGCAAATTGCCGAAGCCGAAGAGAGATTTCGGTTCCAACTCTGGCTTGATGGTGACCGATCTTCGCTATTTTTTGCTGATAGAGTACTTCTAGTCGAGGGTGCGACGGAGCGAGCCCTCTTCAGTTATCTTCTAGCTGATCAGTGGCATGACTTATGCCATCATCGAATTTGTGTTGTCGACGTACTGGGAAAGTATAACTTCCATCGCTATATGTCGCTATTCAAGGCCTTTCAAATTCCCTACGGAATAATCTTGGATGATGATAATGGAAAGGATCATCATCAGGCAGTAAACGAACTGGTTGACGCCTTGGCTGCCAGGTCAGAATCTGCAATCTTGGCTTTGCCTGAGAAGGTTCCGGACTGTCTTGAGGTGTTTCTTGGACTTCCGAAAGTCACGGGATCAGACCACAAGAAGCCGATTGAAATTATGAAAGCAGTCACGTCAGGTAGCATTGCTAAGACGCGACTTGAGGACCTCCGGGCGATGTTTAAACGCTCATTGGCATTGACGTAAGAAGGGTCAGGGCTTCAGGACGCGGTCACAACTTAACAAACCCCTAACGTCCACATCCAACCCCTTGAAATTCCTCACACTCCCCACCCTGTCCACGCGTGGACAGGGCAACCGGAGTCCTTTGCGGCCCCCCTTCACCCCGCCCCCGTCCTCCTCTACCCTCCCCCCATCAAAGGGGGGCGCATGGCCTGGGAATTCTGGATTGACCGCGGCGGCACCTTCACCGACATCGTCGCCCGCCGCCCCGACGGCTCCCTCGCGACCGCGAAGCTCCTCTCCGAGGCCCCCGAACGCTACCCCGACGCCGCCGTCCAGGGCATCCGCGACCTCCTCGGCCTTTCCCCCGGCGAGCCCATCCCGACCGGCACGATCCGGGCCGTCAAGATGGGCACCACCGTCGCCACGAACGCCCTTCTGGAACGAAAGGGGGAGAGGGTTCTCCTCCTCATCACCGCCGGTTTCCGCGATCTTCTGAGGATCGGCACGCAAGCCCGCCCCGACCTCTTCGCCCTCGACATCCGCCGCCCCGACCTCCTCTACGAAACCGTCGCCGAAATCCCCGGCCGCCTCGATGCCGACGGCCGCGAGGTGACCCCCCTCGACGAGGACGCCGCCCGGCAGGCCCTGACCGAGGCCCACGAGGCCCGGGTGGGGGAGATCGCGCGAGAGACAGGCTTCACCCAGATCTCCCTCTCCCACCAGGTCAGCCGCCTGGCAAAACTGGTCCCCCGCGGCGATACCACCGTGGTCGACGCCTACCTCTCCCCCCTCCTCCGCCGCTACGTCGCGCAGGTGGAGGCCGCCCTCGACCTCGGCCGGGCCACCGATCGGCTCCTTTTCATGCAGTCGAACGGCGGCCTGACCGAGGCCCACCGTTTCCAGGGCAAGGACGCCATCCTCTCCGGCCCCGCAGGCGGCATCGTCGGCATGGTCCGCACCGGGCAGGCCGCCGGCTTCGACCGGCTGATCGGTTTCGACATGGGCGGCACCTCGACCGATGTGAGCCACTTCGCTGGCACCTTCGAACGCAGCTTCGAGACCGAGGTCGCAGGCGTCCGCATGCGCGCGCCGATGATGGACATCCACACCGTCGCGGCCGGGGGCGGCTCGATCTGCAGCTTCCGTGACGGACGCTTTCAGGTCGGACCAGAGAGTGCCGGGGCGAACCCGGGACCCGCAAGCTATCGCCGCGGCGGGCCGCTGACGATCACCGATTGCAATGTCATGCTGGGGCGCTTGTCACCTGACCATTTCCCCGCCGTCTTCGGCCCGGACGGGAACCTGCCGCTGGACGACGAGATCGTCCGACACAAGTTCCGCGGGCTTGCGGAGGAGATCGCCGCTGCAACCGGTCGCCTTGACCCGCCCGAGGTGCTGGCAGAAGGCTTCCTTCGCATCGCTGTCGACAATATGGCCAATGCAATCAAGAAGATAAGTGTTCAACGTGGGCATGATGTTACGGGCTATGCGCTGCAGTGCTTTGGGGGTGCGGGCGGCCAGCATGCCTGTGGCGTTGCCGATGCCCTGGGAATCCGCACTGTCTTTCTGCACCCATTCGCGGGGGTTCTTTCGGCTTTCGGCATGGGGCTGGCTGACTTGAGGGCCTTGCGCGAGGCACAGTTCGATGCACCCGTTTCGGCGGTCAAGGAGGCGAACGCCCAAATGGCGCGTCTAGAGGCCGAGGCGATCGCCGAGCTTGCGGCCCAAGGTGTCGCTGCTCCCATGACCACCCGCACCGCACATCTGCGCTATGAGGGGTCGCACCAGGCATTGCCTGTTCCTTTCGGGACGGAAACGGAAATGCGGGACGCCTTCGCGGAGGTGCATCAGGCGCGGTTCGGATTTACCTCTCCAGACCGGGCAATCCTGTTCGAGATTCTGGCCGCCGAGGCGGAAGGCGGCGGTTCTGATCTGGTGTTTCCGCACATTGGTTCACAAAGGCCCAAGTCGGAGGCTACGATATCCCTTTGGGCGTCCGGTTGGCGGGTCGTTCCGCTGTTTCAGCGGCAGGCTTGCGGAGCAGGTATGGTCATCCCCGGTCCGGCGGTGATTACCGAGGCCACCGGGACGGTGATCGTGGAACCCGGCTGGACGGCGCGGGTTGATGTGCGGGCCAACCTTATCCTGACGCGCGACTCGGAGATGGTGCGCCTCCCGGCGGCCGGGACAGAGGCCGATCCGGTGCTGCTGGAGGTGTTCAACAACCTGTTCATGTCGATCGCCGACCAGATGGGGGCGACGCTGGCCAATACCGCATGGTCGGTCAACATCAAGGAAAGGCTGGATTTTTCCTGTGCGATTTTTGATGGTGCTGGCGACCTTGTCGCCAATGCTCCACATGTGCCGGTGCATTTGGGCAGCATGTCCCATGCGGTAAAGACGGTGATCGCATCGGTCGGCGCGACGGCGCGCGAGGGCGATGCCTGGATGCTGAACTCGCCCTGGAACGGGGGGACGCATCTGCCGGATGTGACGGTCATCACCCCGGTTTTCGTGGATGGCAAGGCGACGTTCTGGCTGGGGTCACGCGGGCATCATGCCGATATTGGCGGGCGAACGCCGGGCTCGGGCCCGCCGGACAGCACGACGATCGAGGAGGAAGGGGTGGTCATTGACCTTTTCCCTCTGGTGGCAGCGGGTCAGCTGCGTGAGGCCGAGACCCGGGACTTGCTCTCCTCGGGCCGCTGGCCCTGCCGATCGATCGACCAGAACATGGCGGATCTGAAGGCGCAAGTCGCTGCGAACGAAACTGGGCGGCGCGAACTGCTGCGTGTGGTCGCAGCCCATGGCGTCCAGGTCGTGCGCGCCTACATGGGCCATGTCCAACGCAATGCCGAGGAATGCGTCCGTGCCGTGATTGACCGCTTAATCGACGGTTCATTCATATATCAGATGGATATTGGAACGAAAATTCATGTATCAGTTCGCGTAGATCGGATGGCGCGTCAGGCGACCATCGATTTTACCGGTTCCAGCCCGCAGCATTCCGGCAACTACAACGCCCCGCAGGCGGTGACGCGGGCCGTGGTGCTGTACGTCTTCCGCACTTTGGTAGGCAAGGCCATCCCGTTGAACGAGGGGTGTTTGAAGCCGCTGACGATTATCGTTCCCGAGGGTAGCCTCTTAAACCCGCGTGCCCCGGCAGCCGTGATAGCCGGGAATACCGAGGTCAGCCAGTCGGCCTGCAATGCGCTTTACGGCGCGCTGGGGGTAGTGGCGGCGGCGCAGGGTACGATGAACAACTTCATCTGGGGCAACGACCGTTTCCAGAACTACGAGACGATCTGCGGTGGCACCGGGGCAGGGCCGGGTTTTGACGGCTGTGACGCGGTGCAAAGCCACATGACGAACACCCGGATGACCGACCCTGAGGTGCTGGAGAAGCGATTCCCCGTGCGGCTGGAAGAGCTTTCGGTGCGCCAGGGCTCGGGCGGTGCCGGGCGCTGGCGGGGGGGCGATGGCGCGGTCCGCAAGCTGCGGTTCCTGGCACCGGTCACGGTGACGACACTTTGCGGCAGCCGGAAAGTCGCCCCATTTGGCGTGAACGCGGCCCCCGGCACAGTGGGCGAGAACCTGGTGTACTGGCCGGATGGACGGACCGAACGGCTGGAGGGCAATGACGAGCGCGACCTGCCCGCGGGCGCGGTTTTCGAGATGCGGACGCCGGGCGGGGGTGGCTGGGGTTGACCCTGGTCATTGCGCTGTGGGGCGGGTGTGCTCATATGTGCCCAGGCAGCGGATGGAGGCCATGATGCTGAACGCGAAATCTTTGCTTGATTCCCTTCTGGGCGGGGTCAGCCAGGCGACGGGGGGACAGAGTGCCAAAGGTCTGGCCGACAAGGCAAAAGGCGCTTGGGACAACCAGTCGGCCGTTGGGAAGGGAGCGATTGCCGGGGGGCTTTTGGGCGTGCTTCTGACCAGCGGGATCGGGGGCATGGCCTACAAGGCCTATGAGGACTGGAAGAAGGGGCAGGGCGCCACGGCGCTGCCCGCGCCGGAAGAGGAGTTCCTGCCAGCAGACGCCGACCGCGCGGACGAGATGGCGACGCATCTTCTGCAGGCGATGATCGCTGCGGCGAAGGCCGATGGTCATGTCACGGCCGAGGAGCGTGCGAAGATCGATGCTCAGCTGGGCAATCTGGGCCTGGAAGACGAGGCCGCCGCGCTGATCGCAGCGGAACTGGACGCGCCCCTTGACGTGGGGCGGATCGCGGCTCTGGCAAAAACCGAGGCAGAAGCGGCGCAGATCTATGCGGCCTCACTGCTTTCGGTCGATCCCGAAGGGCCGGCGGAGAAGGGGTATCTCGCGATGCTGGCCGCGCGGCTGCAGCTTGACGAGGGTCTGGTTCTGCGGTTGCACGAACAGGCGGCCAGACTTTAGGGGCGCGCGCCGCCTGTCGCCTCGGTCACCAGATCGGCGGCTGATCTGACCAGCGCGCCGATCCGTGTCGCATCCGACAGGCCGACGCGGAAGGCGGGGCCGGAGACGGAAAGGCCCGCGACCGGTTCACCATAGGCGTTGAAGATCGGGGCGGCGATGCACCGCATGCCCTCGGCGCGTTCCTGGTCATCGATGGCAAAGCCACGTTCACGGGTACGGGTCAGGTCACGGAGAAGCGCCGTGTCGTTGGTGATTGTCAGCGTCGTGAACTTCTCCAGCCCGTGGCGTGCGATAATCTGCTGCACCCGGTTTTCGGGGTACCAGGCTAGCAGCGCCTTGCCGATGCCGCTGGAATGCATTGGTCCTTTGGTGCCTGGCGGAAAGAAGGCGCGGATCGCTTCATGCGTTTCGACCTGGGCCAGGAACAGCACTTCTCCCCGCACCTCGACCCCTAGATTCGCGGTTTCGCCCGTGTCTCGCATTAGCTGGTCCATCGGTTGGCGGGCGCGTTCCACCACCTTGGTCCGGCGCAGGAAGGCGGTTCCGATCCGGAAGGCTCCTGCCCCGATGTGCCAAAGCTGGCCAGGCTCCTCGACCTCGACCATGCCATGCGCCTGCAGCGTCTGCAGCGCGCGGAAGGTGGTGGCAACGGCCTGGCCTGTCTCCTCGGCCAGGTCCGAAAGCGTGCGTCCAGAGCCTTGGGCGAGATGTTCCAAAAGGTAGAGTGCGCGATCCAGCGCCTGCACTGTGTTCTGGTCGGTCTTGTCGTGGAACGCCTTCGGCCGGCCCCTGGGTTTCTGTGCCACGGTATGGGTTCCCTTCCGAGCTGAAAAAGCGCAAGTCATTGTCTTTCTGAAATAATAGCACACCCAAACATAAATGAAAAATATTTTCGAAAAAATTGTATACTGTGGCAGAGCCTCATAACCTTGCGCGATCAGCCAAGGGAGGCCGACTATGTCGTTCCAGAACCCCGTCTTCATTCCTGGGCCTACGAACATCCCAGAGAGCGTCCGCAAAGCCTGCGATATGCCCACGCTCGACCACCGCAGCCCAGCCTTTGCGCGGCTGTTCAAACCGGCAGTGTCAGGGGTGCGGCGTGTGCTAAAGATGGATCAGGGCGAGGTCATCCTGATCCCGTCAACGGGAACTGGCGGGTGGGAGGCGGCAGTCACCAACACTTTGTCGCCCGGTGACACGGTTCTGGCCGCGCGGTTCGGGATGTTCAGCCACCGCTGGATCGATCTTTGCCAGCGCCATGGACTGAACGTGCAGATCATCGAGACTCCTTGGGGCCAAGGTGCTCCGCTGGCGCAGATTGAGGCGGCCCTGCGGGCTGCCCCTTCGATCAAGGCGGTGCTTGCGACGCATAACGAGACGGCGACGGGGGTGAAATCGGACATAGCTGGTATCCGTCGTGCGATGGATGCAGCGGGCCACGGGGCGATGCTGTTCGTGGACGGGGTGTCGTCGATTGCGTCGATGCCCTTCGACTTCGCGGGCTGGGGCGTGGATATCGCAGTGGCTGGCAGCCAGAAGGGCTTTATGCTGCCCGCGGGTCTGGCGATTTTGGGCGTCTCGCCCAAGGCCATTGCGGCGATGGGGACGGCGACGCTGCCACGCACCTTCTTTGATTTCAGGGACATGCTGACCTCATACGCCCGGGGCGGCTATCCCTATACCCCCGCCGTGGGGCTGATTGCGGGCCTCGCCCATTCCATCGACCTCTTGGAGGGCGAGGGGCTGGAAAATGTCTACGCCCGCCACCACCGGCTTGCCGAGGGCGTCCGCCGGGCAGTCCAAGGCTGGGGGATGACGCCCTATGCAGCCTCAGCGGACCTGTATTCGGACACGGTGACGGCGGTGAAGGTGCCTGCCGGGTGCGACGGGACGGCCTTGGTGCAGCTGGCAGCCAGCAAGTACGGCATGGCCTTCGGTGTGGGGCTGGGCGAGGTTGCGGGGAAAGTCTTCCGCATCGGGCATCTGGGGATGCTGACCGAGGCGATGGTGCTGTCGGGTCTTTGCGTTGCCGAGATGTGCATGGCCGATCTGGGTTGGCCGGTCGAACTGGGGTCCGGCATTGCCGCGGCGCAGGAGTACTATCGCGGGACGGTCCCTGCCCTGGCGATGGCGGCGGAGTGAGGCGATGAAGGACATGAACGGGATTGTGATCCCCACCTATGACGACATGCTGGCCGCGCACGACCGCATCCGCCCGCATATCCGCCAGACCCCGGTCCGCACCTCGGACTATCTGAACGAGCTTGCCGGATGCGAGCTGTACTTCAAATGCGAGAACTTTCAGGAGCCGGGCGCGTTCAAGGTGCGCGGGGCGGCCAATGCGGTCTTCGGACTGACCGATGACCAGGCGAAACTGGGCGTTGCCACGCATTCCAGCGGCAACCACGCCTCGTGCCTGTCCTACGCCGCCATGTTGCGCGGCATCCCCTGCAACGTCGTCATGCCCCGCACTGCGCCGCAGGCGAAGAAGGACACCGTCCGTCGCTATGGCGGCGTCATCACCGAATGCGAACCCTCGACCTCCAGCCGCGAGGCGACCTTCGCCGAGGTGCAGGCGCGGACGGGCGGCGACTTTGTCCACCCCTACAACGACCCCCGCGTGATCGCGGGCCAAGGCACCTGCTCGCGAGAGTTCATGGAACAGACCGGGGGCCTTGACATGGTGGTCGCGCCCATCGGCGGGGGCGGGATGATCTCGGGCACCTGCCTGACGCTGTCGACGCTTGCGCCCGACACCAAGGTCATTGCGGCGGAACCCGAACAGGCCGACGACGCCTATCGCAGCTTCAAGGCCGGGCATATCATCGCCGACGACGCGCCGAAGACCATTGCCGACGGGCTTCTGGTCCCGCTGAAGGACCTGACCTGGCACTTCGTGTCCAACCACGTGAGCGAGATCTACACGGCCTCCGAAGACGAGATCATCGACGCGATGAAGCTGACCTGGAAGCACTTGCGGGTCGTGATGGAACCCTCCAGCGCCGTGCCGCTGGCGGTGGTCTTGAAGAACCCCGACGCCTTCCAGGCCAAGCGGGTGGGCATCATCATCACCGGCGGCAACGTCGATCTGGACAAACTTCCCTGGATGAAAGGCTGAGAACCATGAACAAGCACACGGATTTTCAAGGGCTTGAGGTGGGCTACGACATTCCGGCCCTGCCGGGGATGGATGAGGGTGACATCCAGACGCCCTGCCTGGTCCTTGACCTCGACGCGCTGGAGCGGAACATCGTCAAGATGGGCGACTATGCGAAGGCCCACGGCATGCGGCACCGGGTGCATGGCAAGATGCACAAGTCGGTCGACGTGGCCAAGCTGCAGGAACGGCTGGGCGGTTCCGTGGGAGTCTGCTGCCAGAAGGTCAGCGAGGCCGAGGTCTTTGCGCGCGGCGGCATCAAGGATGTGCTGGTCTCGAACCAGGTGCGCGACCCGGCCAAGATCGACCGTCTGGCGCGGCTTCCGAAACTGGGCGCGCGAACCATTGTCTGCGTGGACATGCTGGACAACGTGGCCGACCTCTCGGCGGCTGCCCAGAAGCACGGCACCACGATCGAATGCCTGGTCGAGATCGACTGTGGTGCAGGCCGCTGCGGGGTGAAGATGACGCCTGAGGTCGTGGCGCTGGCGACGGCCATCGACGCGGCTCCGGGTCTGAAGTTCTCGGGCATCCAGGCCTACCAGGGCGCGATGCAGCACATGGACAGCTATGACGACCGCAAGGCCAAGATCGACATTGCCGTGGCCCAGGTGAAGGACGCGGTCGATGCGCTGAAAGCCGAGGGGCTGGACTGCGACATTGTCGGCGGCGGCGGTACCGGCAGCTACTATTTCGAAAGCACGTCAGGGGTTTACAATGAACTCCAGTGCGGCAGCTACGCCTTCATGGATGCCGATTACGGCCGTATCCTCGACAAGGACGGCCACCGGATCGACCAGGGCGAATGGGAAAACGCGCTCTTCATCCTGACCTCGGTCATGAGCCACGCCAAACCCGACAAGGCAATTGTCGACGCAGGCCTCAAGGCTCAGTCGGTCGACTCTGGCCTGCCGGTTGTCTTCGGGCGGACGGACGTGAAATACGTCAAATGCAGCGACGAACATGGCGTCGTCGAAGACCCGCAGGGTGTGCTCAAGGTCAACGACAAGCTGAAGCTCGTCCCCGGCCACTGCGACCCGACCTGCAACGTGCATGACTGGTACGTCGGCGTCCGGAACGGCAAGGTCGAGGTCGTCTGGCCCGTCTCGGCCCGTGGCAAGGCCTACTAAGCCCTTCATCTTTGTCCAAATATCCCACGGGGGGTGCGGGGGGTGTGAAACCCCCCGCTCCAACTTAAGCCGCAAGGAACCGCCCCATGTTGATCGTCCCCGAGGCCCTCATCGCCTCGCTTGTCACCCCTGAAGACGCCTTCCGCGCGGTCGAGGCCTGCTTTTCCGCGATGGCGCGCGGCGACGCGTACAACTTCCCCGTCGTGCGTGAGGCCCTGGGCGAGGGGCGGCAGTATGGCTTCAAGTCCGGCCTCGACCGGGCGGGCGGTCAGCTTGGAGTGAAGGCGGGGGGGTACTTTCCGGGCAATGCCGCGAAGGGGATGATCAACCACCAGTCCTCGGTCTTCCTGTTCGATCCCGACACCGGGCGCCCCGTGGCGATGGTGGGGGGCAACCTGCTGACCGCGCTTCGGACGGCGGCGGCCAGTGCCATTGCGATCGACCGCCTCGCGCACCCCGAGGCGCAGGTGCTGGGGATCGTCGGCGCGGGCCATCAGGCGGGGTTCCAGCTGCGTGCGGCCGCCCGGGTCCGGCGCTTCGAGCGGGTGATCGCCTGGAACCTGCACCCCGAGATGCTGCCAAAGCTTGGCGCCGTGGCTGCCGAACTGGGCCTGCCGTTCGAGGCCGTGGACCTGCCCCGGATGCGAGAAGCCGAAGTGATCGTGACCATCACCTCCTCTCCGGCGGCAAGCCTGCTGGCCGAGCATGTCGCGCCTGGAACGCATCTGTCCTGCATGGGGACCGACACCAAGGGCAAGCAGGAGGTGGAGCCTGCACTGCTGGCGGGAGCCACGGTCTTCACCGACGAGGTCGTGCAAGCTGTGACCATCGGCGAGGCGCAGCACGCGGTCGGGGCGGGGCTCTTGGACGCGTCGGCCATCGTGCCCTTGGGTGAGGTCCTGATCGGCAGGCATCCGGGGCGGCGGTCGGCGGAGGGGATCACTCTGTTCGATGGGACCGGGGTGGGTCTGCAGGACCTGGCCGTCGCGGCGGTGGCGGTCGCCCGCGCCCACGAGAGGCGTCTGGGGATCGAGGTCGGCGTCTGAGGGCCCGATGTCTTCGAAGAGTTCGGACCGGAGTTTTCGAAACCTCCGGGGGGCGCCCAAGCAATTGTGCGGGGAACAAGATGGGCGTTGAAGCGCCTCGCGGCCCGTGGTGAGACTGCCGTCATCGGGTGGGGGGTAGGGATGCGGGTCTTCATCAACGGGTTCGGGCGGATCGGGCGGTCGGTTTTGCGGGCCTATCTGCTCGCCCCTGAGACCTGGCCTGGGCTGGAGATCGTCGGGATCAACGACATCGCCGCGCCCGAGATGTGCGCCTACCTGTTCGAGTATGACTCGGTCTTCGGTCCCTGGCGAGGGTCGGTTGTGCTGGAGGGCGGGGCGCTGATCGTGGATAGGCGGCGTGTGCCGCTCTATCGGACGGCAGACCTTTCGACCCTGGACCTGCGGGACGTCGATCTGGTGATGGAATGCACCGGCCGGGCCGAGGCGCGGGAGATGGCGGAGCGGGGTTTGCGGGCGGGGGCCGCGCGGGTACTGGTGTCGGGGCCGTCCGGGGCGGCGGATGTGACGGCGGTTCTGGGGGCCAACGAGGGGGTGCTGCAAGACCAGCAAATCGTCTCGAACGCGTCCTGCACGACCAATGCCTTAGCGCCTCTGGCGCGGCTGATTCATCGGAACTGGGGGGTCGTCACCGGGTCGATGACGACGGTCCACTGCTATACTGGGAGCCAGCCGACCGTGGACGCCCCTGCGGCCGACTATCCGAGAAGCCGGGCGGCGGCCTTGTCTATGGTGCCGACCACGACCAGCGCGGCGCGACTTCTTGATGGGGTGCTGCCCGAGATCGCGGGGCGGGTCGTGGCGCAGGCGGTGCGGGTGCCGGTGGCGAGCGTCTCTTGCGTGGACTTCCATCTGGTGACCGAGGCGCGCCCGACGGTGGAGGAGGTCAACGCGGTCTTTCGGGCGGCAGGCGGGGTCATCGGGGCGACGGACCGGCCACTGGTCTCGACCGACCTGCGAGCGCGGCCGGAATCGGTGGTCATGGCCTGCCCGGAGACGAAGGTGACCCCGGGAGGGATGCTGCGGGTGTTCGGCTGGTATGACAATGAGTGGGGGTTTTCCAACCGGATGCTGGACATGGCCCTGCGGATGGCCTGATCTGTCCACGCGTGGACATGAGGGGTCATTTCAATGATTCCAATGGTTTGGCCGTGGCCGTTAGGGAATTGGCAAGCTTTGTCCACGGGCGCGGTCCGCGCCGGGGGATGCTTGTCGGTGACATCGTCACGCCTCGCCATTGGGCGAGTGGCGCAGGGGCTGGCTGGGGAGCGCTCGTCGCTGACTTCGACGCTCCTCGCTGGCGAGAGATCGGTGGGGCGAGGCAGGCCGGGAAAGGCTCGTCGTCGACTTCGTCGCTCCTCGCAGGTCGCTTAGGGACCGACGAGGAGACGAAGTCGAACGAGGAGGCGGTTCAGAGCGCCTTGACGAACAGAATCCATTCGCTGGCATCGACTTGCCAATCGCCCTTCTCCACAGGGCGGCGGGCGATCTCGGCAAAGCCCTTGGCGCGGTAAAGGCGCAGGGCATCGAGGTGCGTGTCCTCGGCGATCAGGCTGATCGTCTGGCGTCCGGTCGCGCGGGCGACCGCCTCGGCATTTGCAAGGAGCGCCGAGCCAAGACCCTGCCCGCGGAACTGCGGATAGGTGGCCAGCACATTCAGATACCAGGAGCCGGGCGCGAGCCCTTCAAGTTCCAGAAGCGGAACGAAGATCGGCGGGGTGTCGGGGTCGATCGGCTCGGGCTCCAGCGCGGCGGGATAGCCCAGAAGGCAGGCGGCGACCTGACCGTCGACCTCGGCCAGCCAGGCGTTGCGGGCCATAGGCCAGCGGGTCGACGCCCAGCGGGGCGGACTTCTTCCAGAAATGCAGCGGCAGGTCGTCGGCGGCCATGTTGATGAAGCGAACCAGATGGTCGGCATCGGAAGCCTGGGCGTCACGGATCAGCATGGGCATCTTATTCCTCAGGATTGGCGGGTTGGGACCTGGCGCGGAGGAGGCGGAAGGCCACCGGGGCCAGGACGATCACGAAAAGGATGCGCACCACATGGTGCAGCGCCACGAAGGCCACATCCGCGTGAATGGCGAGCGCGATCAAACCCATCTCGGTCAGACCGCCGGGCGCAAGGGCAAGCAGCGCCTGGTCCAGTGCGATGCCTGCAACCTGGCCCATGACAAGTCCGGCCAAGAGCGCGAGGGCTAGCGTCAGCAGCGTCGCCCCCAGTGTCAGCGCGGCGGCGGGCAAGACAGTGCGCGCGCTGATGCCAAGGAAGCGGCAGCCAAGAACGGTCCCCAGAAGCACCTGCGCGGCATTGACCAGAAGGCCGGGCGGGGCGCTTTCGGTCAGCCCGGTCATATGGATCACCGCCGAAACGAGCAGCGGGCCAAGGAAGGTGGGCGCGGGGAACCTGAGCCGGGTGCCGAGAAGGCTGCCGAGGACGGCCGAGGCCAGGAGAAGAGCCGCGTCAAGCCAGGTGAGCGGTGTCTCCGGCCCCGGGAGGGTACTGCCGACCGTCTGGCCCTGTATGATGCGGAACCACAAGGCGATCACCGCGATGGTGATCACGATGCGCAGGCTGTGCGCCAGGATGATTGGCGCGGGCTTGGCCCCGCTGGCTTCGCCGAGCTCGATCATCTCGGTCAGGCCGCCGGGCATGCCGGCGAAATAGGCGGTGGTCCAGTCGAACTTGCCCGCGAACCGGTAGAAGGGCACCACGACGGCAGCGACGGTCACGACATAACCCATCAGGATTGCGACGGTCCAAAGCCATGCCCCGGCCTGCTGCACGATATCCGGGGTGAAGCGCGAGCCGAGAAGGACGCCGATCACGGCAACCACGGCGGGGCGCAGCCGGTTTGGCCCGAGGATCGGCGCATTGGCGAGCGATGCCGCCATGGTGGCAAAGAGTGCGCCCAGCATCCAGGGCAGGGGCAGGTTCAGGGCGTAGAATAGAGTGCCGCCTGCCGCTCCGATGGCGAGGGCCAGGGCAATCCGCGGCAGGGTTTCCATGCAGGGCAGTCCGTGGGTCTTGGTGTGCGTCCCGGGGCTTGGGCCAGGGGGTCGGGTAATCTTTGGCGATGGGTGCGGCAATGTCCATGGGCCACGAGGCACAGCGGGTGGGTGCTGGCCCTTGCCAGGGTGAGGGCGCGGTCCTACCAAGGGGAAAATCCAGGGAGCCTTGCCATGACCGAAACCGTTTTCCGCTTTCCCGCCCCGGGGCCTGAGCCGATGGTCACCGACCTGGAGGGGTGGGTGAAGACCGAAGGTCAGCCCAGCATGAAGACCTGGGTCCAGCACACATCCGCCGATGGCAGCGTGATCAGCGGCACCTGGGAGGCGACAGTGGGCAGCTGGCATGCGAGCTACAAGTACTATGAATTCGTCCACCTGATCGAGGGGCAGATCACGATAACTCCGGACGGAGGCAGCCCGGTGACGCTGCGCCCAGGAGATGCCTTTGCGGTGGAGCCAACGTTCAAGGGGACCTGGAAGATCGAGGCCCCGGTCCGCAAGCATTTCTGCATCAAGCTGAAGTAGGGTCAGTCCAGCCCGTCGTCGGGGATGTTCAGGACCGTGCCGCAGGCCTTGCAGTGCACCGCGTCATGGTCGTGGCGGCGCAGGCCGCAGGTCGGGCAGGGGAAATGCGCCTTGGGCGGGCGCAGGACCACCTGCACGAGGCGCAGGAACAGGCTGATGCCGACGATCATGATCGCGACGGACAGAAGCTTGCCTCCGGTGCCGACGAGGGTGATGTCGCCAAAGCCCGTGGTCGAAAGCGTGGTCACGGTGAAATAGAGCGCGTCGACGTAGTTGGTGATCTTGTCGTTCACACCGGACTGGGTCTGGTAGACCAGCGCGGTCGTAGCGAAGAGGAAGATCAGAAGGTTGAGGCCTGCACGGACCGCTTGCTCGTGCCTGCGAAAGCCGGGGATGTCATCGCGCAGCTGGTCCAGCGTCTGGGGAGAGTGGAAGACGCGGTAAAGCCTGAGGACGCGCAGGAAGGCCAGCCCTTCGCCCCAGATCGGGAACAGCAGCGAGACGATCACCAGAATGTCTGCAATGCCCCAGAAGCTGAGAATTTCGCGCAGCGGTTTGCGCGAGATCCAGAGCCGGGCGAGGAGGTCGGCCAGAAACACGAGGCCGATGGCAAGGTCGATCGTGGTGGTATGCGCCCCGCGCGGCAGGAAGGACGAGGCAACAAGCCAGCTGACAGTGAGGAGGTCAAAGGCGAGAAGGCCATAACGAAAGCGGTCGGCGGCTGGGGCGGGGCCTTCGTAGAGGTCGCGAAACTGGGTGCGCAGGGATCGGTAGGCCATGGTCGGGCGGAGTGTCAGGCGTCCGGGGCGGGGGGTCAAGCGTGATCGTCGAGGGGAGCGCGGGCGTAGGGTGGGCAATCTGCCCACCCTACCGACCCGGTTCGGAGGGTGGGCGCTGCGCCCGCACTACCGGTTGAAGACCCGGGTGGGGTGCAGCTCTCCGCCCCGGTAGTGGCCCACGGCGATGGCCTGGCCCTGCAGGCTGGCCCAGCCTTCGGTGCCCCAGTCGGCATGGCCGATGACCTGCCCGGGATTGCCGTTCTGGAGGCGCGCGGCTCCTTCGGGGGTGGCGGGAAACTCGGGCAGGCCCTGCAGGCCAAGCTCCAGCGGTAGAAGGCGGGCGTCGAGGGCATCGGTCTTCGCCTCGGCGTCGATCTGGTCCAGCGTCACGCCGTCATCGGCGCGGAAAGGGCCGGACCAGGCGCGGCGCAGCCAGGCCACATGGCCAAGGCAGCCAAGCGCTGCCCCAAGGTCGCGGGCGACGCTGCGGACATAGCCGCCCTTGCCGCAGACCATTTCCAGATCGACGTGGTCTGGATCGGGGCGGCCCAGGACCGTCAGGCTGTCGACCCAAAGGGGGCGGGGGGCGAGGTCCATCTGTTCGCCTTCGCGGGCGAGGTCGTAGGCGCGTTCGCCGTCGACCTTGACGGCGGAATACTGCGGCGGGACCTGATTGATCTGGCCCCGGAAGGCACCAAGCGCGGCCTCGACCTGCGCGTCGGTCGGTCGCAATGGGCTGGTGGCGATCACCTGCCCCGACGCGTCGTCGGTGTCGGTCGCGGCCCCGAAGGCCACGCGGAAACGGTAGCATTTCAGCGCGTCGGTGATGTAGGGGATGGTCTTCGTGGCCTCTCCCAAAGCGACGGCCAGGACGCCGGTGGCATCTGGATCCAGCGTGCCGGCATGTCCCGCCTTCAGCGCCGAAAGCGCCCATTTGACCTTGTTCACCACCGCGGTCGAGGTCAGGCCCGCAGGCTTGTCCACCACCAGCCAACCGCTGACGGCGCGGCCTTTCTTTGTGCGGCCCATGGGTCTCAGCCTTTCGGGACAACGGTGCCGACGATCGGCCCCATGGGAAAGCCCGCGTCGTGACGGCCAAGCTCGGGCGCATAGAGGCGCGAGATGTTGCCGTCGAAGTACAGCGCATTCGGCAGGCCAAGCTCATCCCGGAAGAGGCGGGCGAAGCTGTGGAAGTTCACCCTGTCGTTCGAGATCGCAAAGACCGCGCGGCTGCCGTCTTCGCTGACGCCCACGCCGTTGCGGATGTAGAAACTATCCGAGGATGCCAGAAAGCGGGGGTGCAGATCGCCGTCGATCACCAGCAACGGGCCGGACTGGGTGGCGAAGCGGCAAGCGGGCGCTTCGGCCTTGAAGGCGCGGCTTTCGATGACGCGAAAGCTGTCGCCCCAGCAGAAGACGCCGTTCGGCAAGAGGCCAAAGTTGCCGGGGCCGTCGCTGGTAATCAGGCGCGCGGTTTCCGCGCCCTCTTCGACGTACAGCCCGACCGGCGACAGGTCGCGGTGATACATGCCGGCATTCATCGCAAAACCCAGCGCCTGCCCGGTGACTGACAGCGCCTGATCCACCGCGCGGAAACTGCCATAAGCGCCATCCGCGCCGGAATGGAAAAGGCGGAGGTCGTCGTCCAGTGTCACTTCGCACAGCGTGTAGCTGGCACCGTCAAAGCTGGTGTCTCGGCAGGTCGCGGCCGCGGCGGCAATCGGCGACAGCATCAGGGCCAGGGCAAGGCGCAGCATCAGGTGTCCTCGTCAGGCTTTTCGAGGTCGCGTTGAACCGTGGGGTCGGAAAACAGACGGCGGGTTTCGTCGAGACGGTCGAAGGTCTCATCGGGGCGGAAGCGCAGGTCGGGGGCGTATTTCAGCGTCAGTTCGCTGGCCACCCGGTGGCGCAGTTCGGCCTTGTTGCGGGCAAGCGCCTTGATCGCGTCCTCGACCGGGACGGAGCCCATCAGTGGCATGACATAGACCGTGGCAACCTTGAGGTCGGGCGAGCACGACACCTCGCCCACGGTGATCGACATTGCATTCAGTTCGGGGTCGTGGATCTCGGCCCGGTTCAGGACGTCGCTCAGGGTGCGGCGGATGAGTTCTCCGACGCGCAGCTGGCGTTGCGAGGGGCCGGAGGCGGTGGGGAAGCGTTTGGACATTCGGGATGGGGCAGACGCTGGTGCGGCTGGCGCAGGCCTCGGACAAGCTGCGGCTGGTTGGCTGCGTCGAACGCGCCGGGAGCCCCTGGATCGGCCAGGATGTGGGCGAGGCGATGGGCGGACCGGCGTTGGGGATCAGGGTGACCGACGACCCGCTGGAGGCTTTCGCACGCGCGCAGGCGGTGATCGACTTTACCGCGCCCGCCGCCACGGTGGAATTCGCCGCGCTGGCCGCGCAGGCCCGCGCGGTGCATGTGATCGGCACGACCGGGCTGGAGCCGGACCATCTGGCCAAGATCGAGGCGGCAAGCCGTCATGCGGTGATCGTGCGGGCGGGGAACATGTCTTTAGGCGTGAACCTGCTGGTGCGGCTGACGCAAAAGGTGGCCGAGGCGCTGGATGCCGACTGGGACGTGGAAATCGTCGAGGCGCATCACCGGATGAAGGTGGACGCGCCCTCGGGCACAGCGCTGATGCTGGGCGCGGCGGCGGCGGCGGGTCGGGGGGTAAGCCTGGACAACTCCAAAGTCTCGGGCCGTGACGGCATCACCGGCGCGCGGGAACGCGGCACCATCGGATTCAGCGCAATTCGGGGCGGCGATGTCGTGGGCGAGCATGACGTGATCTTTGCCGGCGAGGGCGAGCGGATCGTGCTGCGGCACCTTGCGACCGACCGCGCGATCTTTGCCCGGGGCGCGTTGAAGGCGGCGGTCTGGGGGCAGGGGCAGAAGCCCGGTCAGTATGACATGATGGATGTGCTTGGGGTCTAGGGGGCGAGTCATCCAGTTTCCCGGCTGATGCGTAACATACCATCACCCCGGGGGCCTGCCATGTTCCGCGCGATCACAACCATCCTGTTCCTTGCCCTTCCATCTCTGGCGAATGCCAATGAATTCAAACCGGTGAAAGAGAAGGAGAGCTTCCTGTCGCTGGTCCAGAACCGCGAGTTGCGGATCGGAATTTACAACCTCTCGCTCAACGTGCTGCCGGATGGGCAGATCAAGGGCAAGGCGCTGGGCTGGGAGATCACGGGCAGCTGGAAATGGCAGGATGGCTATTTCTGCCGCGAGATGGACTGGAGCGGGATGCCCATCGAGTACAATTGCCAGCTGGTGGAGGCGCAGGGCGCCGACAAGTTGCGCTTTACGGTTGACAAGGGCGCGGGAGATTCGGCGACCTTCCGGTTGCGCTGAGAGGGACGCTCATCCAGCCCTTGCGGGCTGTCTTCGCTGGGGCGGGTCCCGGCGATGAGGGACCGAACGGGACCGAAGAGCGGCCCTAGAAGTCGACCGCCAGGCCCTTCTTTTCCCAATCGCCATACCGGACGGGTTCCGGCCCGTCTCGCCCGCCAAGTTCGGGGGGCAGGGGGGCCTTGGCCTCGGCTGCCTTGCGACGTGCCTCGGCCTCGGCCAGGGCGCGCTGGGCGGCGGGGGGCAAGTCGGGGCGGTCGGGGTCTGACATCGCGGGTTTCCTCTTGGTTGCTGTTGATATACGGCGCAGGCAGCAGGCAGCAAGGGGACGGGCATGGCCGAAGGGGTGGTGGCGCGCGAAACGGCAGTGGCGATCCTGGACGGGGTTCTGGGCGAAGGGCGGATGCTGTCGGATTTTGACGGGTCAGGCCTCGCCCCGGCCGACCGGGCGCGGGCCTTGCGGCTGGCACAGGCCGTGCTGCGGCATCTGGAGCCTGCGGACAAGGTGCTGGACCGCCAGTTGCGCAAGTCGCCCCCGCTGACTGTGCGCAACGTCTTGCGGCTGGCGGTGGTGGAACGCGCGCATGGGGCTGCGGCGCATGGCGTAGTGAATGCCGCGGTCGAGATCGTGCGCAAGGGCAAGCGGACGGCGCATCTGGCGGGGCTGGTGAACGCAGTCCTGCGGGCCTTGCCCGAGGTGGCCTTTGCGGGCCTGCCGCCGCAAAGGATGCCGCGCTGGCTGCGTCAGCCCCTGGTGCATGCCTACGGGCGCGACGTGGTCAGCGCCATCGAGGCGGTGCAGGCGCAGGAGCCTCCGCTGGACCTGACCTTGCGGGCCGGTTTCCCGGCACCGGAGGGTGAGGTGTTGCCAACGGGCAGTCTGCGGCTGAGGGAGGCCGGGCAGGTCTCGGCGATGCCCGGCTATGCCGAGGGCGGCTGGTGGGTGCAGGATGCCGCGGCCAGCCTGCCCGCGCGGATGCTGGAGGTACGCCCGGGCGAACGGGTGCTGGACCTGTGCGCCGCGCCCGGGGGCAAGACGCTGCAACTGGCGGCGGCGGGGGCGGAGGTCACGGCGCTGGATGTTTCGGAATCCCGGACGGCACGGCTGCGGGCGAACCTTGCGCGGACGGGGCTGACGGCGCAGGTCGTGGTGGCGGATGCGCTGGAATGGTGGCCCGAGGGGACCTTTGACGCGATCCTTCTGGATGCGCCCTGTTCGGCGACGGGGACGATCCGGCGGCATCCGGACCTGCCTTTTGTCAAGGACGGGTCAGAGGTGCCGGGGCTGGTCGCCCTGCAGGCACAGCTTCTGGACCGGGCGCTTGGCTGGCTGAAACCTGGCGGGCGGCTGGTCTTTGCCACCTGCTCGCTTCTGCCGGAGGAGGGAGAGGGGCAGCTGGCGAGCCTGTTGGCGCGGCATCCGGGGCTGGTCGTGGAGCGGGTGGACCTGCCCGGGATTGAACCAGGGTGGTGGACCGAGGCCGACGGTTTGCGGCTGCGCCCGGATTACTGGGCAGACCGGGGCGGGATGGATGGGTTCTTCATGGCGCGGTTACGCCGGCCTTTGTAGGGTGCGTGATATCGCGCACCCTACTTGGCGTCGCGCGGGGGGAACATCCGGTAGTAGAGCCAATCCGGCAGGAACTGGCCGCCGCGGAACAGCCAGCTGAAGACGGTCGGGAAGCTGACCTTGAAGCGGGCCGATTGCATGTGGCGGAACATGATGTCCGCCGCCGCCTCTGGCTCCATGATGAAAGGCATCTGGAAATCGTTCTTCGCGGTCAGCCGTGTGCGGATGAACCCGGGGTTTGCCAGCTGCACGGCAATGCCGGTCTTTCTCAGGTCGGCATAGAGCGATTCGGCCAGGACCATCGTCCCGGCCTTCGACGCCGCATAGCCGATGGCGCCGGGCAGGCCGCGGAAGCCGGAGAGCGAGCCGGTGATGACGATGTGGCCCCGGCCCTTTGCCACCATCCCCGGAAGGGCTGCCCCCACGGCCCGGATGCAGCCGGTGAAGTTGATGTCGGCCATGGCCTCGGCGGCCTCGGCGTCCCAGTCTTGCGCGCGCATCGGCCAGTAGACCCCGGCCAGGAAGACCATCCCGTCCAGATCGCCAAGCTGTGCCGCCGCCGCCGCCACGCTGTCGGAGGAGCCCACATCCACCGGCAGGGCGGTGGCCTTGCCGGGCAGGCCAGCCACGGCTTGGGCCAGTGTCTCGGGGTTGCGGGCCGAGAGGATCAGCTCGGCCCCGGCGGCGGAAAGCTTTTGCGCCAGTGCCAGGCCCAGCCCTTCGGAGGCACCAACCAGCCAGTAGCGTTTGCCTGCAAAGGACCTCATTCCGCGGCCATGTCGGCGCGGGCCTCGCGCGATTGCACCTGCGCTACGGGGCGCATGGTCGCCACCAACTCGGCCACCTTGATCCCGAACTTGCGGAACTGCGAGCGGTTCATGATCGTGCCGTTTTCCATCAGGTACATCCAGTCAGTCACGTCCAGGACATGCCCCCCGGCCTCGGGCGTGAGGCGGATACGGTACCGCAGCATGACCGAAGGCCCCTCGACCCGGCCGGTGCCCTGGCCCACGACATCGGCTGCAGTCGCGGAGATCGTTCCGCCCGGCCCCAGGGCCAGCGTCCAGGCGCGGTGCTGGACCGAGCCGCTGTCATATCGGAAGACCTCGGCCAGGGTGCCGGTGGTCCCATCCCAGGTGCCCTGCATGTCGGCGACGAAGCGCGAGGCAACGCGGCCGGTGGGACCGAAGATCACACCTTCGCACAGAAGCGGACCGGAGAGGTGCTGACGCAGGTCAAACGCCGGACCCTTGCCGGAATAATCCTCGGGCGCTTGCGCCTGGAAGGACGCAAAGCGGCTGCGCAGCGCCAGAAGGGCGATGACGATCAGCGCACCCAGGAAAGCGGACAGGAGAGGGGTCACGCGGCGGCCTTTTCGGTTGTCCCCGGCAGTGGGGTGAAGCTGAGCAGCAGGATAGCTGCCACTTTCAATACGCAAGGCAGGGCCGCGTAGATCAATGTCAGGCTGCGAAGGGCGGATTCGCTGTTGTTGGGGCCTGGCTGGAAGCCGAGCGCGTCCAGCGCGGGCAGGATCGTCAGCGCGGCCAGCGCGAGCGAGAGTTTCGACACGAAGGACCAGAGGCCGAAGGCGGCGGCTTCGGGAATCGCCTTCTGCGCCAGTCGGTTGGCGAAAACTGCCGGAAGCAGCGTGAGGTCGGCCCCAAGCGTGGCGCCGGACGCGGCACAGATCAGCGCGAAGGCGATGCCGTCGCCGGAGCCAAGCGTGAGCGTCCAGAGAAAGGCCGCGATGGCCAGCATCATGGCAGACAAAAGGACGGGCCGGGGCGAGAAGCGGCGGGCAAGAAGGCTCCAGACCGGGGTGGAGAGGGCTGCGGCAAGGAAGAAGAGAAGGAGCAGCGGGCCTTCCCAGCCGGGCAAGCCCAGACGACTTTCGACGAAGAAGAGGAAAAGGGTGGAGGTGACGGCAACCGGGGCCGCGTTCAGAAGCGCGATCAGGAGAAGCCGTCGGGCGAGCGGGTCGGACAGGACCGGGCGGAACAGGGTCAGGGGGCCGGGCGAGGGTTCGGCGGCGCGGCCCTGCCATTCGGGGCGCATGGCCAGCGTGGCCATAAGTGCAAGGGCGGCGAAAAGGACGGCGAACAGGGTGAAGGGCTGGCTGGTCAGGGGCGCAAGGGCGACGGGCGCGACGGCGGCGAGGCAGACACCCAGGAGCGAGCCGCCCTCCCGCCACCCGGCAAGCCGGATGTGGCCCTGAGGACCGAGGGCTTCGGCCTTGCCCACGCCTTCAGCGTAAAAGCAGATGGTCAGAAAGGAGAACCCGCTGAAGAGGCCTGTGAGACAGAGCGCGAACCAAAAGAGCGGCGCGGTTGGCGGGACGACGGCGAAGAGGCCGGTCATCGAGACGACCATCAGCAGGACGGCGAGTGCCACGCCCAAGGAGCGGCGGGGCCGCGTCGCCTCGGCCAGCCAGCCGAGGAAGGGGTCTTGCACC
>JALOTD010000065.1 GCA_025458105.1 Tabrizicola sp.
GTCGTAGATGTCTTCGCCATCCAGAAGGATCGTGCCGGTCACCTTCGCCGAGGCGACGGTGTCGTTCATCCGGTTCAGACAGCGCAGAAACGTGGACTTGCCACAGCCCGACGGCCCGATGAACGCCGTGACCGTCCGGTCGAGGATCTCGACCGACACATCCTTCAGCGCATGGTTCGTGCCGTAGTGGACCTGAACGCCGGTGGCCGAGATCTTGGCCGTTGTGCCGGTATCGAGGCCCGTGCGGGTCATGTCGTTCATGGGTCTGGTCCTTACCAGCGGCGTTCGAAGCGGCGGCGCAACAGGATTGCGGCGACATTCATCACGACCAGGAAGACCAGCAGCACGATGATCGCCCCGTTCGACCGTTCGATGAAGGCCGGGTCGGCGCGGCTGGCCCAGCTGTAGACCTGCACCGGCAGGGCGGTCGCGGGGTCAAGGAAGCCCTCCGGCGGTGCCGACGGGTAGTTGTCGACAAAGGCGACCATACCGATCAGGAGAAGCGGTGCCGTCTCGCCAAGCGCGCTGGCCAGGCCAAGGATCGTGCCGGTCAGGATGCCGGGCATCGCCAGCGGCAGGACATGGTGGAACACGGTCTGCATCTTCGACGCGCCCACACCCAGCGCCGCGTCGCGGATCGAGGGCGGCACGGCGCGGATCGCGGCGCGGGTGGCGATGATGATCGTGGGCAGGGTCATCAGGCTGATGACCAGCGCACCGACGATAGAGGACGATTGCGGCAAACCGGCGAAGTTGATGAAGATCGCAAGC
Organism: Tabrizicola sp.; assembly: GCA_025458105.1. Taxonomy (GTDB): domain Bacteria; phylum Pseudomonadota; class Alphaproteobacteria; order Rhodobacterales; family Rhodobacteraceae; genus Tabrizicola. Next base: position 772 of record JALOTD010000065.1, read on the forward strand.
CCCAGGATCCCGAAGACGATCGAGGGGACGGCGGCGAGGTTCGAGATGTTCACCTCGATCGCGTCTGTCCAGCGGTTTTTCGGGGCAAACTCCTCAAGATAGATGCTGGCGGCGACGCCGACGGGGACGCACATCACAAGGACCATCAGCATCATGTAGGCCGAGCCGAGGAGGGCCACGCCAAGGCCAGCCGCTTCGCCCCAATTCCAAGACGAGGTGAGCATCCCCGCTGCGCGCAACTGTTCAGCCAGGCGCAGTTGGTCGGGGGTGACGTTGCTGTCGCGTTCGGCGGTTTCCAGCGTCACGCGGCCCTTGAGGTAGCCGTCGATCCGGCCTGCGGCGAGGACCGAGGCGTCGATGGTGGTACCGATCAGGGCGGGGTTTGCCAGGACCTCAGCGCGCAGCTGGCCCGCGGCATCCTTGGAGATGAGCTCGCCAATCTCCTTGTCGGACACGCCCTCTTGCGCGATGCCGCGACGGTCAAGCTCGGCCTTGAAGGCGGCGGCGAGGACCTTCTGGTAGCCGATTGTGGTGACCTTGGCCATCTCGTCGCGGTTGCGGTTGCCCTTGGGGTCAAGCGTTTCGGCGCTCAGTTCCATCGGGAAGGCAAGGCGTGCCTGGTAGAAGGACGACACGCCATCGCGGAAGATGGTGAAGAGCATGATCGCCAGCATCGTGAGCGAAATGGTGATCGCGATGACGCCGTAAAGCTTGAACCGCGTCTCGGCGGCATTGCGGCGGCGCATGCGGTCGCTGGCGGTCAGGATCGACCGTTTGGGGCGCCCAAAGCCGGGGTCGGCGGCGGAGAGGTCGGTCATTCGTACTGCTCCCGGTACTTCCGGACGATCCAGAGGGCGAAGATGTTGAGGCCAAGGGTGATGACGAAAAGGGTCATGCCAAGGGCGAAGGCGACAAGCGTTTCGGGGGCGGCAAAGTCGGTGTCGCCGGTCAGCTGACCGACGATCTTGACGGTCATCGTGGTCATCGCCTCGAACGGGTTAAGCGACAGTTTCGCGGCGGCGCCGGCTCCCATCACGACGATCATCGTCTCGCCTATGGCGCGGGAGGCGGCCATCAGGATCGCGCCGACGATGCCGGGAAGTGCTGCGGGCAGGACCACCTGCTTGACGGTTTCGGACTTTGTCGCGCCAAGGCCAAGGCTGCCGTCCCGCAAGGACTGCGGCACCGCGTTGATGATGTCGTCGGAGAGCGAGGAAATGAACGGGATGTTCAGGATGCCGATCACGATCCCCGCCGTCATGACCGAAGAGCCAGAGTTGCCAAGGCCCATCGGTTCGGCAAACCAGTCGCGCAGCGCCGGTCCGACGGTCACAAGGGCGAAGATGCCGAAGACGACCGTGGGGATGCCCGCGATGATCTCGATCAGCGGCTTGACCCAGGCGCGGGTGCGTTTGGAGGCGTATTCGGCCAGGTAGATGGCCGCGAAAAGGCCGATGGGGACGGCGACCAGCATCGAGACGAGGGTGATGTAGAGCGTGCCCCAGATCAGCGGCAGGATGCCCAGCTCGGACCCGCCGCGGAAGTTGGGCGACCAGGTCAGGCTGAAGAAGAAGTCCTGGAACGGGTATTTGGTGAAGAAGTCGAAGGTTTCGCTGACCATCGACCAGATGATGCCGACAGTGGTCAGGATCGCGATGGAGGAGGCGGCAATCAGCAGGGCAAGGATAACCTGTTCCACGCGGTTGCGGGCCCGGAAATCCTTGTGGGCGCGGGTGACGCCCCAGAACAGGCCAAGGGCTGCCAGCACGATGACCAGCGCCGTACGGCCCGCCGCGCCCCAGTGCGATATCTCGCGGTAATCCTGCGCGGCAGACAGGATCTCGGGCGAGACGTCCTCGGCCAAGGCAACGCCGACCGATGCGAGCAGGTCGCGGATATTGGTGCTGCCGGTGCTAAGCGTGGATGCCGCGTCCTCGGTCAGCGCACCTTGGCCAATGGCGGCATCAAGACCGCCCGCGACGCGCCGGATGTCGGCCATCGTCAGCTCGGCCTGGGTCGCGTCGGCAGTCAGCGCGGCGGGCAGGTTCGTGGAAATGCGGTTCTCGATGACCATGGGCTGGACGATCAGCCAGATCACCAAGGCCCCAAGTGCCGGGATCAGGACGGAGAGGGCACCGTACCAGCCGTAGTAGCCAGGCAGAGAATGCAGAAACCGGGGATTGCCCCCGGTTGAGGCCAGCACGCGCTGGCGCGACAGAACATAAGCAGCGACCGCAAGGACAAGGATCGCGGCAAGGATCATCAGGACGGACATGGCTCAACCTGCAAGGGCCAGAGGGACCGTGGCGACGCCAGCCGCCGGAAGAGAGGGGCGGGGCCCGAAGGCCCCACCCAGGCGATGCTTATTCCAGCGGACCCATCGGGGTTTCGGCAGCAACGGCGGCTTGCGTTTCGGCCAGTTCCGGGTCGGACACCAGGCCGTAGGCGGCCAGCGGGCCATCGGGGCCAGCCATGTCATCGGACACGAAGAACTCGATGTATTCCTTCAGGCCGGGGATCACGCCGATGTGGGCCTTCTTGACGTAGAAGTAGAGCGGACGCGACACCGGATATTCGCCCGAAGCCACCGTCTCGGCCGAGGGAACGACGCCGCCCATGGTGGCAACGCGCAGCTTGTCGGTGTTGTTCTGGTAGAACGACAAACCGAAGACGCCGATGGCTTTCTTGTCGGCATCCAGACGCGCCAGCGTCTCGGTGTAGTCGCCGTCGATGTCCACGTTGCGGCCATCGGTGCGCAGCTTCATGCAGGCCTCTTCGGCGGCATCTTCGTCAAGGCCAGCGGCCATGTGCGCCGCCATCGTGCCGGTCGCTTCGCAGCCTGCGACGATGACCTTGGTGTCAAAGACTTCGCGCGTGCCGTGCTTCGTGCCGGGCGACAGGACCAGGATTTCCTGGGCGGGCAGGGCCGCGTTGAAATCGGACCACATGGCATGCGGGTTGGCAACCAGCGCGCCGTCCTTGACGACGGTTTCGGCCAGCGCGTTGAAAACGTCTGACGGCGTCAGGGCGAATTCCGGGCCGTTCACGTCGGAGGCGAAGACGATCCCGTCATAGCCAAAGCGAACCTCCATGATCTCGGTCACGCCGTTCTGGGCGCAGAGGTCGATGTCGGACTGCGAGATGCGGCTGGAAGAGTTGGCGATGTCGACGGTGGTCTCGCCCACGCCTTCGCACAGCTTCTTGCGGCCGGCACCCGAACCGCCGCCTTCAACGACGGGCGAGGGGAAGTCGAAGTTTTCGCCGAAGGCTTCGGCAACGATGGTGGCATAGGGCAGCACGGTCGAGGAACCGGTGACCTGGATCTGGTCGCGGGCCAGGGCCGGCATCGCCGAGGCGGCGGCGAAGGCCAGGACCGAGGCGGTCAGGTGGAAGGATTTCATGGGTGCACTCCTGCATTGCGTGCGGCCGTCGGTGGCAGCGTGGTTCCGGCTCTAGCCCCGCCGCGTGACGCTTAGATTGCAGGATTGTAAAAGCTGTATGACAGTTCGCCGTCGTGACCCGGGGTCAGCCGGGCCGCGCCAGCATCTTTCGCGCGACGGTTTCGGCGATCATCATCGTCGGCGCATTCGTGTTGCCCGCGATGATTGTGGGCATGAGCGAGGCATCGACAACGCGAAGGCCCTCGACGCCGCGGACCCGGCCTTCGCCGTCGGTGACCGACTGCGGATCGGTGCCCATGCGGCAGGTGCCGACGGGGTGATAGATCGTTTCGGCCCGCTGGCAGATGTCGGCTTCCAGCTGCGCGTCGGTGGTAAAGTCCTCACCCGGAAGGGTTTCGTGGGCGATATAGCGTGACAGGGCCGGGGCCTGGGTGATCCGGCGGGCGATCTTCAGGCCGTTCAGAAGCGTGGGCAGGTCGTCGGGGTGGCCAAGGTAGTTCGGCGCGATTCGCGGTGGGGCCATGGGGTCGGGCGAGGCAAGGCTGATCCGGCCACGGCTTTTCGGCAGAAGGTCGCAGACGTGAAGCGTGAGGCCATAGCCCAAGGACAGCCGCCGTCCGTGATCGTGCAGGTAGGCCGGGATGAAGTGAAACTGCAGGTTCGGGCGGTCGCGGGTTAAGTCGGATGTCACAAAGCCCCCGGCCTCGGCCACATTCGAGGTGAATTCGCCTTTGCCTTTGCGGTAGGCCCAGAGGGCGCGCAGCGCGCGGGGCAGGAATGTGGGAGCGATGCCGATGGCGTCGCGGGTTTTGAGCGCGGCCTGGACGGTGATGTCGAGATGGTCGGCGAGGTTGGCCCCGACCTCGGGCGCGTCGTGCAGGACGGGGATGCCCATGGCCTGCAGGTGCGCCCCTGGTCCGATGCCGGACAGCAACAAAAGCTGCGGCGAGTTGATCGCGCCGCCGGAAAGGATGACCTCGCCGCCCTCACGCAAGGTCAAGGCGCGGTCGCGCAATTGGACGCCTGTCGCGCGGCGGTCGTCAAAGGTGATACGGGTGACCTGCGCGCCGGTCAGAAGGGTCAGGTTCGCGCGGTGGCGGACGGGGTCCAGGAAGGCGCGGGCGGAACTGAAGCGGCGACCGTCCTTCTGGGTCACCTGATAAAGGCCGACGCCGGTCTGGCTGTCGCCGTTAAAGTCGGGGTTCGTCGGGTACTGGCATTCAGCCCCGGCCTGCACGAAGGCACGGGACAGGGGGTTGGGGTGCGCCAGGTCGCTGACGGTCAAGGGACCTTGGGTGCCGTGGTGGTCGTCGGTGAGGGACTGGTTCCCCTCAAGGTCCTTGAAGACCTGGCGGACCTGCGGCCAGTCCCAGTCCGGCCCGGCGGCGGCGGCCCAGTCGCGGTAGTCCTGCGGGTGGCCGCGCATGTAGATCATCGCGTTGATCGACGATGAGCCGCCAAGGACACGGCCCCGGGGCCAGAAGAGGCGGCGGTTGTTGAGGTGGGGTTCGGGGTCGGTCGTGTAGCCCCAGTTCAGCCAGCGCATGTGGGCAAGTGCTGCCAGGCCAAAGGGCATGTGGATCATCGGGTTGCGGTCGGGGGGACCGGCTTCGATCAGGCAGACGCGGCGGTTGGGGTCGGCGGACAGACGGTTTGCCAGCACGCAGCCGGCCGACCCCGCTCCGACAATTATGTAATCGTAGGCGGTCATCCGAGGACCCGTTTGACCAGGCCGATCAGCTGCATGGTGCGCGGGCCGTAGGGCGGGAAGAGCATCGGCAGGAGGAGGAAGCGGTTCCGAAGGACGGCGCGTTCGTGGCTGAAGGCGCGGAACCCCGCGTGCCCATGCGCCGCGCCGATGCCAGAGGTATTCACCCCACCGAAGGGCAGGTTCCCGTGGGTGAACTGCACAAGCGTCAGGTTGATCCCGACGCCGCCTGAGGTGGTCGACTCAAGGATGCGGTCAATGCGGCGCTGGTCTCGGTCGAAGACATACAGCGCAAGCGGCTTGTCGCCCTGGTTGATGCGGGCGACGACCTCGGCCTCGTCCTGGTAGGGGATGATCGGCAGGAGGGGGCCGAAGATTTCCTCGCGGTTCAGCCGCATGTCGGGGGTGGTACCCTCGATCAGGTGGGGGCCGATCTCTTGGCCGTTCTGCTGCCCGCTGGTCGTGGCACCCTTCTGGACAGCGTCGGCGATAAGGGCCGCCAGGCGCTGGGCATGGGCGGGGGTGACGATGCGGGCCAAGTGGGGCGAGGCCTCGCCCGTCCCGTAGGCGCGGGCGATGCGCGCGCGGAGGAGGGTCAGGAAGCGGTCCTTGACGCTGTCGTGGACGAACAGGTGGTCAGGCGCGATGCAGGTCTGGCCTGCGTTCAGGAACTTGCCAAAGGTAATCCAGTCGGCGGCCAGTCGCAGATTGGCATCAGGCCCAACGATGACCGGCGATTTGCCGCCAAGCTCCAGCGTGACCGAGGCGAGGGTCTTTGCCGCCGCCGCCATGACGATCCTGCCCACAGCGGGCGAGCCGGTGAAGAAGATATGGTCGAAGGGCAGGGCCAGAAGCTCCTCCGCCACTTCCTTGCCGCCTTCGATCACGGTGACCAGGTCGGGGGGGAAGGTCTCGGAGATCAGGCGTTTCAGTAGCGCGCTGGTGGCGGGGGTCATCTCCGACGGTTTCAGGATCACAGCGTTCCCGGCGGCCAGCGCCGAGACGACGGGGCCAAGGGCGAGCTGGAAGGGGAAGTTCCAGGGCGCGATGATGAGGCAGGTACCGCGCGGCTGGGGGACGACCCTGCCTGAGGCACCGAAGGTTGCCAGCGTCGGCCAAACCCGGCGCGGTTTCATCCAGGCGCCGAGGTGGCGGCGGGCATGGGCGATCTCTTGCAGAACGGGCAGGTAGTCCGACAGGATCGCCTCGGCCTCAGGTCGGCCAAGGTCGGCCTTCAGCGCGGTGATCAGCGCCTTCTCGTTGCCACGCACGGTGGTAGCGAGCCGGTCGAGCGCCTGGCGACGGTCAGTAAGGCCGAAGGTCAGGCGGCGCTGGGCGTTGCCTTTGTGCTGGGCCTCGAAGGCGGCGCGGATCGGGTTGCTGGACATGGGCCGCAGATTAGCCGGGAATGGCCGGCGCGATAGGGGGACGCTGCGTCAGGTGGGTGGGGGCGGTTCTCAAAAGGAGCGGCTTGGCAGCCGCGAAGACTCTTTGTCTCGCGGTTTTGCGTGAAGGACGCAAAACCGCTCGGGTGCGCGCCGCGCGGGGATATTTGGGCAAAGATGAAAGGCCAATGGGTAAACCGAAGGCAGCGCTGGGCCGCCTCCGATGTCAAGCACTGTGCGACTTCAGAAGAAGCCGAGTTTGTTCGGGTTGTAGCTGACCAGCATGTTCTTGGTCTGCTGGTAGTGGTCGAGCATCATCTTGTGCGTCTCGCGTCCGATGCCGGATTGTTTGTAGCCGCCAAAGGCCGCGTGCGCCGGGTAGGCGTGGTAGTTGTTGACCCAGACGCGGCCGGCCTCGATCGCCCGGCCAAAGCGGTAGGCGCGGGTGCCGTCGCGGGTCCAGACCCCCGCACCCAGGCCGTACATCGTGTCGTTGGCGATAGCCAGCGCCTCGGCTTCGTCCTTGAAGGTGGTGACGGAAACGACGGGGCCGAAGATTTCTTCCTGGAAGACCCGCATCTTGTTGTGGCCTTTCAGGATCGTGGGCTGGATGTAGAACCCCCCCGCAAGGTCGCCGTTGAAGCGGGCGGCATCGCCGCCGATCAGCACCTCGGCCCCTTCCTCGCGGCCGATCTGCAGATAGGACAGGATCTTGTCGTGCTGCTGCTGGCTGGCCTGCGCGCCGACCATGGTGTCGAGGCTCCGCGGGTCGCCTTGTTTGATGGCTTTGACCCGGGCGATGCAGCGTTCCATGAAGCGGTCGTAGATGTCTTCCTGGATCAGGGCGCGGGAGGGGCAGGTGCAGACCTCGCCCTGGTTGAAGGCAAAGAGGACGAAGCCTTCGACCGCCTTGTCGAGGAAGGCGTCATCCTGGGCCATGACATCGCTGAAGAAGATGTTCGGGGACTTGCCGCCCAGTTCCAGCGTGACCGGGATCAGATTCACCGTCGCGGCCTCCATGATCTTGCGGCCCGTGGCGGTCGATCCGGTGAAGGCGATCTTGGCGATGCGGTTCGAGCGGGCGAGCGCATTTCCAGCCTCGGCGCCCAGGCCGTTGACAATGTTCAGAACGCCCGGGGGCAGCAGGTCGGCGATGAGTTCGGCGAGCACGAGGATCGCCGCCGGGGTCTGTTCGGCAGGCTTCATCACGATGCAGTTGCCCGCGGCGAGTGCCGGGGCAAGTTTCCAGGCGGCCATCAGGATCGAGAAGTTCCACGGGATGATCTGGCCGACGACGCCCAGGGGTTCGTGGAAATGGTAGGCCACAGTGTCGTGGTCGATCTCGCTCATCGTGCCTTCCTGGCTGCGCAGGACACCCGCGAAATAGCGGAAGTGGTCGATGGACAGCGGGATGTCGGCGTTCACCGTCTCGCGGATCGGCTTGCCATTGTCCCAGGTTTCGGCCTCGGCCAGAAGGTGAAGGTTCGCCTCCATCACATCGGCGATCTTGAGAAGGATGTTCGACCGATGCGCGGCGCTGGTCTTGCCCCAGGCCTCTTTCGCGGCATGGGCGGCATCCAGCGCGGCTTCCACGTCTTCCGGCCCCGAACGTGCGACTTCGCAGACCTTCGCGCCGGTGATCGGCGTGATGTTGTCCATGTAGCGGCCCGATTTCGGGGCCACGAACTTGCCGCCGATGAAATTGTCGTAGCGGGTCTTGAAGGGCGAGGCCTGCTGGCCTGCCACCTGGGGTCAGCCGGGGGGCAGGGGCGCGCGGGGGAGAAGTGTCTCAGGACTGAGACAGGTCAGGAGCGGTCTTCGATGCCAAGACGCTTCATGCGCCGGTAAAGCGTGGCGCGGCCAAGGCCAAGGGCCCGCGCGGCCTCGGACACATTGCCCCCGGCGCGGGTCAGGGCGCGAATCACGGCGGCGCGTTCGGCCCCCTCCAGGCCCGCCGGGCCGTCCTCACGCCCCAGAAGATCGACCACCGGGCGGGGGCGGATCTGGCCTGCGGGTTCCAGGCCGTGGCGGCGACGCGCCTCACGCGTGGCACCGATGACCAGCGCCTTGGGGAAAGTCTGGCGGAAGAGGTCGGCCTCGATGGCCTGCGCGACGCGGGCAACCATGCCCTCGATCAGGCGGTTGAAGCCCTCGGTCTGATCGGCGCGGGCGGAACTGACATCCAGCGCGGCGATGAGACCGCCGTCGGGGCCGAAGACGGGGGCGTCGATGCAGCTCATTCCGATGTTTTCGGCCAGGTAATGCTGATCGCGGTGAATGGTCAGGGCGCGGCGTTCGGCGAGGCACGTGCCGATGCCATTCGTGCCTTGCGCGGCCTCGGACCAGTCGACGCCCGGGGCCAGACCCCAGGACCGGAAGACCTCGGCATCCGCAGCCCCGGCGCGGGCATCCAGCACCAGGCCTTGCGCATCGGTCAAAAGGATGCCGCAGCCGCAATGGCCGATCATCGCGTAGAGGTCGTCCAGCTTGGGTGCGGCGACAGCAAGGACCTGATCAAGCGCCTGCCGCTGGTCGCGCAGCCGGTCCAGGTCAGGACCGCGCTCTGTGGGCGGGGACGAGGGGTCAAGTCCGTGTTTCAGCCAGGACCTTTGCCAGGAGGCCGCAAGGCGCGACCGCGCCGCCTCGCTGCCGGAAGACAGCGTGTCCATGACGCGCGCCACGTGGTCGGTACTGCGGGCCAAGGGTCCTCCTCCCGGGGCCAATGGCATCAGGGTGACGCCCAGGGACCGTCTTGGCAAGAAAAACTGCGCGCGGCCTCAGGACAGCGCGGGTTCTGCCACCACCGCCGGGCAGGCCAGTTCCAGACCGTCGGCGTAGATCACTTCGTCATCATCGAAGCGCAGCGTGAACAGTCGCACATGGGAATGAAGCTCGCGCACAACGAACTCACCGTCTTCCAGACGCTCAGCCGGGATGGCGGCCACGTCCTGCCGGTACAGCGCACGGGCGCGCCAGTCGCGGACCATGACGCATTGCGCGGGGGCGACCAGCACATCGGTTTCCGGACGGTCGTGACCAAGGACCGAGGCGCGAATGCGGATCAGCGTCATTGCCCGCCGCCGCAGGACCGAAACAGCCTTCAGCTTCCGCGCGCCCGAGCGGGTGACGATCCGGTCGCCGGGTTGCAGGTATTCCACGGGCAGAAAGCCGTCGAGCGTGCTGACCTGGGTGCCTTCAAGTACACCCCCAACCAGCGGCTGAGCATGATCTGCACCATCCACGCGTGCATTCTGCGACTCGATGTCCATGGCACTGCCTCGACCTGATCCGTCCTTGACCGTCGTTGTGCCAAGCCTTTGTGACCCGGCTTCGGTCCGGTCGCGTTGTTTTCGCGGCAGATGTGACCGCTTCGCGCAGGGCTTGCGGCAAGATCATGGCGTCGATTGCCTCTCGCAGGCGGCGTCAGGCTTTGCTAGAAGGCGCACAGGGCGGGTGTGGCGAAATTGGCAGACGCACCAGATTTAGGTTCTGGCGCCGCAAGGCGTGGGGGTTCAAGTCCCTCCACCCGCACCAAAGGGCCTGCTTTGTCCCAGCGGCGATTTCCCCCCTTACACCTTCGGGAAAGCTTTGCTAGAAGTAAGCTATTGCGCAAATGCGCCCGGATTTGATCTTAGGAAGGACACCTCAGCATGCAGGTCACCCAGACCCTGAACGAAGGCCTCAAGCGCGGCTATACCATCACCGTCACGGCGGCCGAGCTGGATGCCAAAGTGCAGGAAAAGCTCTTGGAAGCCCAGCCTGAGATCGAGATCAAGGGGTTCCGCAAGGGCAAGGTGCCGCTGGCGATCCTGAAGAAGCAGTTCGGTCAGCGCCTTTTGGGCGATGCGATGCAGGATGCCATCGACGGCGCGATGAAGGACCACTTCGACAAGACCGGCGACCGCCCGGCGCTGCAGCCCGAGGTCAAGATGGTCGGCGGCGAGGCTTGGAAAGAGGGTCAGGATGTCGTGGTCGAGATGACCTATGACGCGCTGCCCCCGATCCCGGAGGTTGACGCCTCCAAGATCAAGCTGGACCGGCTGATCGTGAAGGCTGACGACAAGGCCATCGGCGAAGCACTAGAGAATCTGGCGGGCTCGGCCAAGGATTTCGAGGACCGCAAGAAAGGCGCCAAGGCCAAGGACGGCGACCAGATCGTGATCGACTTCAAGGGCTCGGTCGACGGTGAGCTGTTCGAGGGCGGCTCGGCGGAAGACTATCCGCTCGTGCTGGGGTCCAAATCCTTTATCCCGGGGTTCGAAGACCAGCTGGTCGGCGCGAAAGTGGGCGACGAAGTCAGCGTGAATGTGACCTTCCCGGAAGCCTATGGCGCCAAGCATCTGGCGGGCAAAGCTGCGGTTTTTGCTTGCACCGTGAAGGCGGTCAAGGAACCGAAAGCCGCCGAGATCAACGACGAGCTGGCCAAGAAGTTCGGCGCCGAGGATCTGGCCGCCCTGAAGGCGCAGATCGCCGAACGGCTTGAGGCCGAATACAAGGGTGCTGCCCGTGCGGTGCTGAAGCGGTCGCTCCTTGACCAGCTGGACGGCATGGTCAAGTTCGACCTGCCCGCGAACCTGGTCGAGGCGGAAGCCAATCAGATCGCCCACCAGCTGTGGCACGAAGAGCATCCGGAAGAGCATGGCCACAACCATGGCAACATCGAAGCGACCGACGAGCACAAGAAGCTGGCCGAGCGTCGCGTGCGTCTGGGCCTTCTTCTCGCCGAAATCGGCCGCAAGGCCGAGGTCACCGTGACCGATGCCGAGATGACCCAGGCGGTGCTCGCCGCTGCCCGCCAGTATCCGGGGCAGGAGCGTCAGTTCTTCGAATTCGTCCAGAATTCGAGGACAAGGTCGTGGATCACATCGTCGGTCTGGCCAAGGTGACGGACAAAGAGGTTTCGAAGGAGAAGCTTCAGAAGGCCGTCGAAGCACTGGACGAGATGTAAGAGACCGGTCAGGTTCCGAAGGGAGCATCAGGCCGTGCCTTCGGGCGCGGCCTTTTCCTTTTGCGCCTCGGCCCTGATGACCAGAAGCCCGGCTCCGATCAGAAGGGCGATGCCGCCCCAGGCAAGAGTGGTTGGCAGCTGTGCCCAGAACAGCCAGCCCCAAAGCACGCCCCAGATGATGAAGCTGTATTCAAACGGGGCGACGCTAGTCGACGGCGCGACGCGGTAGGCATAGGTCAAGAGGGACAGGCCGATTGCGGCAATGAACCCGCAGGCCATGAACAAGAGAAGGTCGCGAAGCGGCATCTCCTGCCAGCCGCGGGTCAGGAAGGCAAGCGAGGGGTGGCTTGCCCCGTCAAGGCCTCCGGACCCGAAGACGGCGGCCAGGACCAGGGCGGTCGCCAGAAAGGACAGGTTGCCCCAGAAGGTCATGGCTGCCGTGGTCTCGGTCCGGCCCAGAACCCGGGTGGCCAGCTGGGTCAGCGCATAGCCAAGCGCGCCAAGGACCGGCAACAGTGCCGCGGGTTCGAAGAGGCTTGCGCTGGGGTTGAAGATCATCAGCATGCCCGCAAAACCTGCAGCAAGTGCCAGAAGATTAAAGAGGCCGATCCGTTCTCCGAGGAACACTGCCGCCGCGAGGGTGATGAACAGGGGCGCGGTGAAGAACAGCGCGACGGTGTCGGCCATCGGCAGGGCGGCAAGACCCAGGTAATAGGCGGTGTAGGCGACAAAGTTCAAGAGGCCCCGCGCCAGCATCCAGCCCCAGTTCTGCGTAGTGATCGTGGTCAGGCGACCGTCGAGCAGCCGCACGATGATCAGGAGAAGGGGCACTGCGGTCAGGCTGCGGATGACCATCGCCTGATACAGCGGATAGTCCCCCGACAGCCGTTTCAGGATGACATCCTGAATGGAAAACACCGCGATTCCCGTGACAAGGGCAAGGATACCGCGCTGGGTGGCTGTCAGATGCATGACGCGTAGGCTACGCCGGGCAAGGCGCGCGGCTTGCCTGCCCCCGACATGGCCCCGTCAAAGCGCGGCAAGCTTTGCGGCGGTCTCGGGCATCCGTTTCAGCGTCGCGGCGATATGCGCCCGCCACTGCGGTCCCCGCTGCATCGCGTCCTGATACGCCTCGCGCAACTCGTCGGGCCGGTCCTCGGCCAGGGCCTCGATCAGAAGGGCGGCCTGCGCCATGTCCTTGCGCGCCTTCAGCCGGTCGGGCCCGGACCGGCGGTCGGCGACGATCAGTTTGTGGATCGCATAGGCCTCGGGCCGGGGGATCTGGATCAGGACGCCGGAGCGGTAGAGGGCGGCAGCCTTGATCGGTTCGGCGATGAGGTAGTTCAGGAAATGGAGCGACTGCGCCGCAACGCCAAGGGCGGGCAGCTCGCGGATGTCTTCCTCGGGGCGGAAGGAGGGGGTGAGGAATTCGACCATCGCGGTCGAGGTCGTCTGCCGCCATTTCCAGACCGAAGTGGTGCGGACGCCAGGAATAGGGTCGAAGTCCAGCGCCTTGAAGGTTGCGGCGAGGTCTTCCTCGACCTGGTCGCCAAGGGCGAGGGACAGGCGTTCGAACTGGGCAATGTCGATGTCGCCGGTCTGGGTCAGGTCGGTGTCGCCCAGCCGGACACCCAGTTCCGCCTCGTACAGCTTGAAGCCCTGGGTGCCGACAATGGTGCCGCCCAGCCGGAAGACGCCCGCACGCTCCATCCCCGCCAGGAGGCTGCCGGTGGTACGGTCGAGGCTTGGCAGCCCCTCGGCCCGCAGGGTTCGGACAAGGCGGGTGCGTTCCTCGGCGCGGGCCTTGGACTTCTGAGCCAGGTCCAGGTGGCGCGCCATCCGTTCGGCCATCTCGGGGCTGTCTTCGCCAAGGTAGCGGTTCCGGACCGAGGTTCCGACGCGGTGTTCGTCGTACCAGTAGCCCTTGCCGTTGCGGACCAGCTTGTGTGGCCTGCCGATGATCGTAGAGGCCGCATCGTCCATCAGAAGACGGCAGAGGTCATGATAGGCAGCGCGGGCGCGGGGGGAATGGGGGGGCAGCATGGCATGCTCTACAGTTGATACTACTGTATAGCATGGAATGTGCTCTACAGGAAAGTAATTTGTAGAGCACGTCATGTACTACAACCACGGTCGGTTGTAGTACATGGCCCGGCCCAAAGAAAAACCGCGCCCGGTTTCCCGGACGCGGCTTCCCAAATCCCTGACGGGAAAGACTTATTCTTCCGACGCGGCTGCGCCCATTTCGTCGAAGAGTTCAGCGATCTCGAACTCGGCCTGGGCTTCGGCTTCGGCAGCCAGTTCGGCCACCGACTTGCCCGAGGCCTGCAGTTCGGCCTCTTCGGGCGAACGGGCGACGTTCAGCTTGATCTTCACCGGTGAAGCCGGCCTCGGTGGCAGCATCCGCCGCATCGCGGGGCGTGACCGAGCCGTAGAGCGCGCCGGCGTCCGACGCCGACCGGATCACGATGAATGCCTGACCGTCGAGCTTCGCAGCCACGGCTTCGGCCTCTTTCTTCGTTTCCAGGTTGGTGGCTTCCAGCTGGGCCTTCTTCGCTTCGAACGACTTGATGTTCGCGTCGTTGGCGCGAAGAGCCTTGCCCTGGGGCAGCAGGAAGTTGCGGGCGTAACCGTCCTTGACGTTCACGACCTCGCCCATCTGGCCAAGCTTGGCCACACGTTCCAGAAGGATGACTTGCATGTGCGTCGCTCCTTATTTCACGGCGTAGGGCAGCAGGGCCAGGAAGCGGGCGCGCTTGATGGCCTGGGCCAGTTCACGCTGCTTCTTCGCCGAGACTGCGGTGATGCGGGACGGGACGATCTTGGCAAACCTTGCGGCGGCGGAAAAACGGCTTGTTCGCCATGGTCTATTCCTTTCTCAGATCAACGACGCGGAGCGCCAAACGACGGACGCTCGCCACGGTCGGCACCGCGGTCGGGGCGGTCGCCGAATGACGGGCGCTCACGACGCTCACCGCCACCAAAGCCGCCACGATCACCACGGTCTTCGCGGTCATCACGCTTCTGCATCTGCACCGAAACGCCGTCGGCGTGCTTGTCGACCTTGATGGTCAGGACGCGCATCACGTCGTCGTGCAGGCGCATCAGGCGTTCCATTTCCTGAACGGCAGCAGCGGGCGCGTCCGACTTCAGGAAGGCATAGTGGCCCTTGCGATTCTTGTTGATCTTGTAGGCCATCGTCTTGACGCCCCAGTACTCGTTCTCAACGACTTTGCCGCCGTTGTCCGCGAGGACGGTCGAGAAGTGTTCGATATGCGGCAGGATGCGGCCTTATACAGGGGTTTGCCGCTCGTGCAAGGGCCGGGCCCTGCGATTCCGGGGCGAAACGAATGTTACAGGCGATAAACTCGCCGTAATCTGTGTTCATTTCCGAACAGTCAGCCTTCCGGCCTGCCGAATTGCCGCAATGCGGCGTTCCTGGCCATCTTCCGGTCTGTCAACCGGCCGCACGGCCCAGATCAAAAGGTGATACATGACCCGTTTTGCGACTTTGGCCGCCGTGGCCGCGCTGTTCGCTGCCCCCGCTTTTGCCGAGGCCGAGAAATATGTGCTGGACGCCAGCCACAGCCAGATCCTCTTCAGCTACAACCACCTGGGCTATTCGACCACCTGGGGCATGTTCTCGGGCTTCAACGGCGAGATCATGTTCGACCAGGCCAACCCGGCGGCCTCGTCGGTGACCGTGTCCTTCCCGGTCAAGACCATGCTGACCGGCTGGCAAGAGCGGTTCGATCATTTCATGTCGCCCGACTTCTTCGGTGCCGCCGAGGACGAGATGGTGACCTTCACCTCTACTGCCATCGAAGTGACCGGCGAGAAGACCGCCAAGATCACGGGCGATCTGACGCTGAACGAAGTCACGAAGCCTGTGGTGCTGGACGCGGTCCTGAACCAGGTGGGCGATCACCCGATGGCGGGCAAGCCCTGGGCGGGCTTCACCGCGACGACGACGCTGGTCCGCAGCGAGTTCAACCTGGGCGAATTCGCCCCGTTCGTCGGTGATGAAGTGCAGGTCCAGATTTCGATCGAGGCGATGAAGGCCGAATAAGGCCAGTTCCGCTGCAGTCAGGGCCGCCCGGGAAACCGGGCGGCCTTTTGCTTTTCGGACGATGGTGGGCGGATCGCCCAGTCTACCGCGCGCGGGTGTAGGGTGGGCGATCCGCCCACCGCCCCATCAGGGAACCCGCCGTGCGGTCAGCGCGACGTCGACCACCACCGGGAACCCGACCGAGGCTTCGTCGCCATAGCTTCGCCCGATCCCGAAATCACGCCGGTCCAGCGTGACGGCCCCGGTCATCTGCGCCTCATCCCCGGTGATCGTCAGCGTGAAGGGGAGGGCCACCGCCTTTTCCATGCCCCGCAAGGTCAGCGTGCCTTGCGCCAGATACCCCTCGGTCGCGGGCAGGATATCGGCGGCGAAGACTGCGGTCGGATGGCTGGCCACGTCGAAGAATTCGGCCTCTAGCGCCTGTTTCGTCACGCTGCCGAGCGTCACGCTCGTCATGTCGATGGTCACTGTGACTGTCCCGTGCTTGCCCGCGCTCGCGGTCTCGTCAAACGTGATGTCGGCGGTCCAGTTGGCGAAGCTGCCTGACACCTCGGCCCCCATCTGCTTGACCGTCAAGCCCAGCGTCCCTTCGGTGACCGTCCAGTTGCCCGTCGTCTCGGCCGCCGGGGCCGGTGCCGCCAAAGCCTCGCCATCCGGCACCAATAGCGCCGCCACACCAGCGCCTGCTGCGTAAATGGCCAGGGCGAACACGACCGGAGCCGCGCCCTTGCGCACGGGTTGCGGTTGGTCCGGGGCCACGACCCCCCGCGCCATGCGCAAAAGCGTGGCGTCCCGGTCGATCACATGATGCTTCAGCGCGCCCGCGATGTGCAGAAGGATGGCCAGCCCCATGACCTTGGTGAAGACCCAATGCACCGCCCCCGCAGCACTTGCCACCGCC
Source organism: Tabrizicola sp. (assembly GCA_025458105.1). Taxonomy (GTDB): domain Bacteria; phylum Pseudomonadota; class Alphaproteobacteria; order Rhodobacterales; family Rhodobacteraceae; genus Tabrizicola. Next base: position 17,184 of record JALOTD010000065.1, read on the forward strand.
TCGGACTGCGGCACAAAGGGCAGGGTTTGCCCGAACGGCCACAGGATCGGCGCAAAGCCCGTGACTGCCGCATGATGCACCCAGCCCGACAGCGGCACGACGACCAGCGAGATGTACAACAGCCAATGCACCATCCCCGCCAACGTGAGTTCCGCCTTCCGCTCGGGATGCAAGGGCACCGGATGCCGCTCTACCACCGCCCAGAGGATCCGCGCCAGACCCAGAAGGAACGCCGCCACCCCCAGCGTCTTGTGCCAGGAAAAGAGCTCTGCCTTGACGGCCAAGGCCTCGGCTGTGTCATAGGGCAGCTGGTTCGCGATGACCCCCAAGGGGATCGCGGTCAGGATCAGCAGCGCCACCAGCCAGTGAAAGGTGCGGGTCACGGTGCCGAAGCTGGTCTCGGAATTGCGGGCGGGCATCGGGGTCTCCATCTTTTCGGGTCAGTCTATCCTGCCGAACGCCTGGGAACAGGCCGCTATTCGCACAAACCCTGTGCGGCGGGCGATTGCACCAAAGGCCCTTGCGCGCTATCCGGGGGAAAAGCAGGGAGAAACCATGAGCCGCGCATTCGTCTTTCCGGGCCAGGGCGCCCAGACCATCGGCATGGGCCAGGCGCTGGCTGCGGCCTATCCGGGCGCCAAGGCCGTCTTCGATGAGGTCGACGCGGCCCTTGGCGAAAACCTGTCAAAGCTGATCTGGGAGGGCGACATCGCCGAGCTTACGCTGACCCAGAACGCCCAGCCCGCGCTGATGGCCACCTCGATCGCCGCTCTCCGAGCCCTTGAAAGTGAAGGCTTCGGGATCGATCAGGCCAGCTTTGTCGCCGGACACTCGCTAGGCGAATACTCCGCCCTCTGCGCCGCCGGATCACTGACCTTGTCCGACACCGCGCGGCTTTTGCGCATCCGGGGCCGGGCCATGCAAGAGGCGGTCCCGGTGGGCGTCGGCGCGATGGCCGCCCTTCTGGGGCTGGACTTCGAGACCGCCACCGCCGTCGCAGCCGAGGCCGCCCAGGGTGAGGTCTGCCAGGCCGCGAACGACAACGACCCCGCCCAGGTCGTGGTTTCTGGCCACAAGGCCGCCGTCGAACGCGCGCTGGACATCGCCAAGGCCAAGGGTGCGAAACGCGCGATCCTTCTGCCCGTCTCCGCCCCCTTCCACTGCGCCCTGATGCAGCCCGCCGCCCATGTCATGGCCGAGGCGCTGGCCGCCGTCCCGATCCTGAAACCCGCCGTGCCCGTCGTCGTCAACGTCCGCGCCGAGGCAGTGATGGAACCCGACCGGATCATGGACCTTCTCATCGCCCAGGTCACAGGATCGGTGCGCTGGCGCGAATCCGTCCTGTGGATGGAAAAGGCGGGCGTCACCGAATTCTGGGAAATCGGCGCGGGCAAGGCGCTGTCCGGCATGATTAAGCGCATCGCCGCCAACGCTACCACCCGCGCCATCGGCACCCCCGATGATATCGCCGCGCTGAAAGCCTGAAAGGACCGACCATGTTTGACTTGACCGGCAAGACCGCCCTTGTGACCGGCGCGAGCGGTGGGATCGGTGCCGACATCGCCCGCGCGCTGCATGCCGCCGGGGCCACTGTCGGCCTCTCCGGCACCCGCGTGGAACCCTTGCAGGCGTTGGCCGCCGACCTGGGCGCCCGTGCCCATGTGCTGCCCTGCAACCTCTCGGACCCTCTTGCGGTCGAGGGTCTGGTGAAACAGGCGGTCGAGGCGATGGGTTCGGTCGATATCCTGGTCAACAACGCCGGAATCACCCGCGATGGCCTTGTCATGCGGATGTCGGACGACGATTGGCAGGCGGTGATCGACGTCAACTTGACGGCGACCTTCCGCCTGTGCCGCGCCGCGATCCGCGGAATGATGAAGGCGCGCTGGGGGCGGATCGTGAATATCTCCTCCGTCGTGGGCACCACGGGCAACGCGGGGCAGGTGAACTATGCCGCCTCCAAGGCCGGGATGGTGGGTCTGTCGAAGTCGCTCGCCGCCGAAGTCGCCAGCCGCGGCATCACGGTCAACTGCGTCGCCCCCGGGTTCATCGAAACCGCGATGACCGACAAGCTGAACGAGGCGCAGCGCGCAGGTATCCTGTCGGCGGTGCCCGCAGGCCGGATGGGCACCCCGCAAGAGATTGCGGCGGCAGTCCTCTACCTCGCCTCGCACGAGGCCGGGTATGTGACCGGGGCCACGCTGCATGTGAACGGCGGTATGGCGATGGTCTGACGGACCTCCGCACAAGTCTGGTTAAAGCGTTTGCCATGTGGCCTGACCCTTGCTATAGGCGCGCCACATCATTCCCGGACGCTTGCACCGGGCCGCAAAAGCCCGATATTGGGCGAAACAGAAGGGCAAGGGGCTGACCCGCGCCGGAACAGAGGAACGGACATGAGCGACATCGCTGATCGCGTGAAGAAGATCGTCGTCGAACATCTGGGCGTCGAAGAGGACAAGGTAACGGAATCGGCCTCGTTCATCGACGACCTGGGCGCGGATTCGCTCGACACCGTGGAACTGGTCATGGCTTTCGAGGAAGAGTTCGGCATCGAGATTCCGGACGATGCGGCCGAAACCATCCAGACCTTTGGCGACGCGGTGAAGTTCATCTCGGAAGCCGCCTGAGGCTTTTGTCCCGTTGCGGGACGCCAAGGCACCCTGCGGGGTGCCTTTTGCTTTTGCAGGACTTGTTTCGGCAGCCGGTCGATCACAGCTCCCGATCGTTGCAGTGTTGGACTGGTGCACCTTATGCGTAGTCTGCTTCTGACCTTTTTCGTCCTGTCGCTGGTAGTGACGGTTTGGATGGGCAAAGACCTTTGGGTCGAAGCGCAGACCTACAGCTGGAAAGAGGTACCTGCCATCGTCACGCAAAGCGCGGTGAAAACGGTCGCGACACTCAAGGGGACGAACCGCAATCTGCAGCCGTCCGAGCGTCACTGGTACCAATATGACCTCCTCTACGAGTATCGCATTGACGGGGTTGACCATGCATCGGGCAAGCTCGGGTTGATCGACACACCGGTTCTGAACCGGTCCGCCGCCGACAGCCTTGCTGCGCGCTATCCGGTCGGAGGCAGCGTTACGGCATATGTGTCTCCGGATGATCCGGATATGGCTGTGCTGGAGCCGGGTCTGACGCCCCTTACGGTCGTCCTGTTCGTGGCGGGTCTGTTGGCCGCGCTTGTGGCAGGCCGCATGGCGCTGATCCCGGAACCGCGCAAGCGGCGCAGGCTTCCGTCTGTGTGACGTTGCCGCCAAAGCGGCGTCGTCTGGGTTGCGTGACTGACCTACCTTGGTAAAGACCACGTAAACGCGATCTGCCAACGCATTGATTTCATTTGCGTGACCCGTTCTGTCCACGCGTGGACAGGCCTGATCCCCGCCGAAGCCCGGCCCCCAAGGTTGCGCGGCCTTTTGCCCGCGTGTATCACCCCATGAAAAGCCTTGTCCGGGAGGAAGAGCAGCATGCGTCGTGTCGTGGTCACCGGTCTCGGGATGGTCACCCCTCTGGCCTGCGGGGTCGAGGAGACCTGGAGCCGCCTTCTCGCCGGTCAGTCCGGCGCGGGACCGATCACCCGCTTTGATCCGGTGAACGTGGTCACCCAGTATGCCTGCGAGATCCCGAAGGGCGACGGCAGCGACGGCACCTTCAACCCCGACGACTGGATGGAGCCGAAAGAGCAGCGAAAGGTCGACGACTTCATCATCTACGGCATGGCCGCCGCCGTGCAGGCCGTCCGTGATGCCGGGTGGGACGACATTTCTGAGGAAGAGAAGCTGCGGACCGGTGTGATGATCGGATCGGGCATCGGGGGGCTGACCTCGATTGCCGAGACGGCGGTCCTGATCAAGGAAAAGGGCCCGAAGCGGGTGAGCCCCTTCTTCATCCCCGGCGCGCTGATCAACCTGATTTCGGGCCAAGTGAGTATCCGTTTCGGTTTCAAGGGGCCGAACCACGCGGTGGTGACGGCCTGCTCGACCGGGGCGCACGCGATCGGCGATGCCGCGCGGCTGATCCAGTGGGGCGACGCCGATGTGATGATCGCGGGGGGCGCGGAAAGCCCGATTTCAGAGATCGGGATCGCCGGGTTCAACGCCTGCAAGGCCCTGTCGACCAAGCGCGCCGAAGAGCCACAGAAGGCCAGCCGCCCCTATGACGCCGACCGCGACGGGTTCGTGATGGGTGAGGGGGCCGGGGTGGTGGTTCTGGAAGAATATGAACACGCCAAGGCCCGCGGCGCGAAAATCTATTGCGAGGTGCTTGGCTATGGCTTGTCGGGCGACGCCTATCACATCACCGCTCCGTCCGAGGACGGCGATGGCGGCTTCCGGTCCATGTCGGCGGCGCTGAAGCGGGCCGGCCTGTCCGCTGCGGACATCGACTATATCAACGCCCACGGCACCAGCACGATGGCCGACACCATCGAGCTCGGCGCGGTAGAGCGTCTTTTGGGCGAGCATGCATCGAAGGCGACGATGTCGTCGACCAAGTCGTCGATCGGCCACCTTCTGGGCGCGGCGGGCGCGGTTGAGGCGATCTTCTGCGTTTTGGCGCTTCGCGATCAAGTCGCGCCGCCGACGCTGAACCTGGAGAACCCGGCGGTGACGCCCACGCTTGACCTGGCCGCGAACAAATCCGTGCAGCGCAAGATCGACGTGGCTTTGTCGAACAGCTTTGGCTTCGGGGGCACCAATGCCAGCCTGATCGTCGGCAAGGTGCGTTGAGGCATGTGGAAGTCGGTCGCCTCGAATGCGTTGACGCTGTTCATCGTGATCCTGATCGCGCTGGCGGCCCTGGTGGCCTGGGGGCGCAACGCGTTTGTGGCGCCTGGGCCTTTGGCGCAGCCAATCTGCCTGCAAATCGAACGGGGAGCGTCCTTGAGCGGGGTCAGCCGGAATCTGGAGGAACGCGGGGCGATCACGGATGCGCGGATCTTCCGCATTGGGGCGGAATATGCCGACCGGGCAGATGACCTTAAGTTCGGGAGTTACATGATTCCGGCCGCCGCCAGCATGTCGGACGTGCTGGAGGCGATCACGGCCAGCGGTCGGTCGACCTGCGGGCGCGATCTGAATTTCCGGATCGGGGTGACAAGGTCGGATGTGGTTCTGAGCGAACTGGACCTGTCGACAAATGACTATGTCGAGGTGGCGCGTTTCGATGCGGGCGCAAACCCTTTCCCGCCCGAATATGTCGAGGTTGCTGATGACCCGGCCCTGGTCATCCGGGTGACGGTGGCCGAGGGCGTGACCAGCTGGCAGGTTGCTGACGCGCTGAAAAAGGCTGATTTTCTAACGGGTTCGCTGGAGACTGTGCCGCCCGAAGGCAGCCTTGCTCCGGGCGGGTATGAGCCGGTGCGGGGCACCGAACGTGGCGCGCTGATTGCCGAGATGACTGAACGGCAGAAGACCATCTTGGCCGAGGCTTGGGCCAGCCGGGCCGAGGGATTGCCTTATGACACGCCGGAGGAGGCTCTGATCATGGCCTCGATCATCGAGAAGGAGACGGCGGTACCAGAGGAACGCGGTCGCGTGGCCAGCGTCTTCGTCAATCGCCTTCGGCAAGGCATGCGCCTGCAGACAGACCCGACCGTGATTTACGGCATCACCCTGGGCGAGAGCGTCCTGGGCCGGGGTTTGCGTCAGAGTGAGCTTCGTCGCGAAACCCCTTGGAATACCTATGTAATCGACGGCTTACCACCGACGCCTATTGCCAATCCGGGGGCCGAAGCGATCAAGGCGGCGATGAATCCGGACACGACGGACTATCTGTTCTTCGTGGCTGATGGCACCGGTGGCCATGCCTTTGCCGAGACCCTGGACGAGCACAACGAGAACGTCGCCCGCTGGCGCGCGATCGAGGCAGCGCAGGGGACGGAAGGGGAGACGGGTGTGCAGGGCGAGTGAGCACTGCCGACCGTGAAATCCGGTTCAGCGAAGGTGAGTGCAACACCGGGCGCATCCGGGGCCGGTGGTTTAGCTTTGCCGCGCAAGCCACAGAGAACGCGGTGTTAATCGGGGTGCTGTACCTTTTTCCTTGCGTCTTCTTTCTGTCTTCCTTCTGTCTTCCTTCCGTCTCTACGCGCGGAGAGACGACACGCCGTTAACTCTGTCCGGCGAATCGGCGCGTGCCTATCTGACGAGGCAGTCATGGGTCCCGGGCACAGCCGCTTGGCCGGTTCCGGGAGTGAAGCGGATGAGGTCAATGATGGCGCGCGCCTGATCCAGAGGGTCTTGCAGGGCAGAGAGCTCTTCGAGCAGCGCCGTCAGCCGGGCCTCGGACAGGGCGCAGCCATAACCGCGTTCAAGGCCGACGATGAAAGCCACGACCCGTGGAGCGTCTTGGGAGTGCTGCAAAAACCCCTTGGCCGCAGCCTGGGCTGTGGGAGAGGGCCAATCCTCGGCAATATCCTGGTAGGGGGAGGGATAGTCGTCGTCGTCGGGGAGGATGCGCCAGCCCGCTTCGGTTGCCCAGAAGGCGAGGCGGACATCCACGACTTCGGAGCCGAGCTCTGGATAGACCGCTTCAGGCACGGGCGTGGCCTGGTTGTCTTTCAGCCGCGCGGCAAGCCAATCGACCTGGGGCAGGTGACGGCGGGCAATCTCAACAGCGCCATAGCGGGACCAGAGGGCCGGAAGCGCGACCGCGCGACCCCTTGCGAGATACCAGTCGGCCAAGGCGCGGCGCAGGTCGTCGGACAGATCGTCAAACGTCCTGGCGATATAGTCGGCGTTTTCCGGAGCATCCGTCAGGACTTTTGCCGCCCAGATCGCCTTTTGGCCAAGGGCTGCTTCGATCGCTGCGAAGGTGGCGTCCTCTCCGGTGCAGTCGAGCAGCGCGGGGACATGGAGCGCGATGTGGGATGATGACGGGAAGTAGGCCTGCAATCCGTCAAGCAGGCGACGGCCTTCTGCGATGCGGCCTTCCCGGCAATGGAAGGCGGCGGTGCGGAAGAAGACCGTCCAGCCGCCCGGACCCGAAATGAAGGCGCGGGCGTCGGCGGCCCGTTGGAAATACGCGCTCGCAAGTTCTGGGTCATGGCGGGAAAGCCAGGTCAGGAGGAAATGGCTGGTCGAGCCCGAGGGATTGAGGTCGTCGGCGAGTGCGTCGAAGTGTTCGTCCCACAGGGCCAGTGCCTTGGCCTGCTGGTCCGGGTCGCGCAAGGCAAGGCGGAAGGCGGCGGTCAGGTAGGCCTCAAGATCGGTGCCTTCCGGGCCGGTTTCGGCGGCGATGGTCGCAGGGATGTCGAAGGGATAAGACGGGTCGGTCAGCGCGTTGAAGTAGGCCTCGAGGACCGCCGGGGGATAGCTGAAGCCCATAGCTGTCAGCCGGTTGTGCTGGGTGGCAAGGTCGATGGTGCCTTCGGTTGCAAGCAGCCGACCTGCGGCCCTGATCTGCGCGGCGACTGAGTAGGTCCGGTTTTCGTCCAGGCTTTCGGCAATCAGATATTCGGCCACCAGGCGCAGGCAATCGTGGTCGGACGGCGCACAGTCATCGGCTGAACGGGGCGGCCAGAAGGCCCAGACCAGACCGCCAAGTGCCAGGGCCGTCGCAAGGAGGAGATGCTTTGCCGATGTCGTCATGGTCTCTCCGGGACATCATCCGCCTTGTATCGGAAAGGGCGGTTATGGCCAGTCGGGTTTCCCCTCTGCCTCGGGCGGGCGGTTAATGCCTGGTAAACAAAGAGTACGGCAAGCCATTGATCAAAAAGTGTTTTATCTTGACTTGGCGCGCGGTCTGAGGTAGGACATCAGGCATGCTAGCAGAAGTGTCGAAGCGGCCCGGGGCGTGTCCCGTCGGCCGCTTTTCCATTTGGCTCGTGCGGGGGGCATGAGAGGTGGACGTGGGTTCATGACAATCAGGATAACCGATGGCGGCGTATCCGATCAGGATGTGCTTGCTGTGGCCGAGGGACTGTACCGGGAAGCGGCAATCGAGCTGTTCCGCGCGATCGAGGCGATCCGGGCAGGTGAATTTACCGAAATCAAGGCTGCTCATACCGCGATCCGCGACTTGCGGACAGCGGCGCAGCAGGCCTTGGAGGAAAGGGGCAAAGTTGACAAACTCCGCAAACAGATCGCCGGCCAGGTCGGAGCCGGGGGTGCCCTCGACTTCGACGGTGCCAGAGCTGAAATCGGGCGCCGCCTGGCTTGCCTCCGCGACGCCGGAGGAGGTGGATGAGTTCCTGGAGGGCTTGAGCCAGAACGCGCTGTTGTCCTTGCCGTGGCTGTTCGAGTTCTGGGCGCTGCCGCATCAGCTGCCGCCACGGGGGGCCTGGAAGACCTGGGTCATCATGGGGGGCCGGGGCGCGGGCAAGACGCGGGCCGGGTCGGAATGGGTGCGCGCGCAGGTCGAAGGCGCCGGGCCGCAGGACCCGGGCCGGGCGCGGCGGGTGGCGCTGGTCGGCGAGACGATCGATCAGGTGCGCGAGGTGATGGTGATGGGGGAAAGCGGGATCCTGGCCTGCTCTCCCCCCGACCGCCGGCCGGAGTGGCAGGCGTCAAAGCATCAGCTGGTCTGGCCGAACGGCTCGGTTGCGCAGGTGTTTTCGGCGCATGAGCCCGAGGCCTTGCGGGGCCCGCAGTTCGATGCGGCCTGGGCGGATGAGCTGGGGAAGTGGAAGAAGGGATCGGAGGCCTGGGATCAGCTGCAGTTCGCGCTGCGGCTGGGGAAAAACCCGCAGCAAGTGGTGACGACGACGCCGCGCAATGTGGATGTGCTGAAGGCGATCCTGAAAAACCCCTCGACGGTGATTACCCATGCGCCGACCGAGGCGAACCGGGCCTATCTGGCGGAAAGCTTTCTGGCCGAAGTGCAGGCGCGCTATGGCGGCACGCGGCTGGGCCGGCAGGAGCTGGAGGGCCTGCTTGTCGAGGAGGAAGAGGGGGCTTTGTGGTCCTCGGCCATGCTGGAGCGGGCGCGGGTGCGGGAGCTGCCGACAGTGAACCGGATCGTGGTGGCGGTGGACCCGCCGGTGACCAGCATGAAGACCAGCGACGAATGCGGGATTGTGGTGGTTGGCGCTGACACGCGCGGCGAACCGAAGGATTGGCGTGCGGTGGTGCTGGAAGATGCCTCGGTAAAGGGGGCCAAGCCTGAAGGCTGGGCGCGGGCTGCGCTCGCGGCGATGGAGCGGCATGGGGCGGATCGTCTTGTGGCCGAGGTGAACCAGGGCGGCGATCTGGTGGAGCGGCTGGTGCGGATGATCGATCCCCTGGTGCCGTTCCGCGCGGTGCATGCGACACGGTCCAAGATGCTGCGCGCCGAACCGGTGGCAGCCTTGTACGAACAGGGCCGCGTGGCGCATGTCCGTGGGCTTGGCGCGCTAGAGGATCAGATGTGCCGCATGACCGCGCAGGGCTGGCAGGGGCAGGGCAGCCCTGACCGGCTGGACGCTCTGGTCTGGGCGCTGACTGACCTGATGCTCGACCCGTTGCAGATGGGTCGGCCCAGCGTTCGGTCGCTTTAGGGGATTTACGGTCTTTGCAGGTCATATGGCCGGGCGCGTCAGGCAGCCCGGGTGGTCGGGCACGGGCCCCGGGCATGAAGGAGCTGAAGATGTTCGATTTTCTGCGGAAGGCGCCGGTTGAGGCCGTGCCGGAGCGTAAGGCGAGTGCCGTTGGCCGCGTGATCGCCTGGGGCAATGCAGGCCGCGTGGCCTGGAGCCCGCGCGATGTGGGCAGCCTGACGCGGACCGGGTTTCAGGGCAATCCGGTGGGGTTCCGCGTGGTGCGGTTGATCGCCGAGGCAGCGGCGGCGCTGCCCTTGGTCTGCCAGACGACCGAGCAGCGGTTCGAGACGCATCCGGTCATGGACCTGATCAGCCGCCCCAATGGCGCGCAGGGCCGGGCCGAGTTTCTGGAGGCGGTCTATGGCTATCTCCTTCTGGCAGGGAACGCCTATGTCGAGGCGGTCCCGGGTGTCTCGTCGGTTCCGGGCGAGCTGCATGTCCTGCGGTCGGACCGGATGAACCTGGTCCCCGGCGCGGATGGCTGGCCGGTGGCCTATGACTATACCGTCAGCGGGCGGACGCATCGCTATGACGTGACCGGTGAGTTCAGCCCGATCTGTCATCTGAAGACCTTCCATCCGCAGGATGACCATTATGGGTTCTCGCCCATGCAGGCGGCGGCGGTGGCGGTGGACGTGCACAACAGCGCGTCGAGTTGGTCGAAGGCGCTGCTGGACAATGCCGCGCGGCCCTCGGGAGCGATTGTCTACAAGGGCGCGGACGGGGCGGCGAGCCTGTCGTCGGATCAGTATGACCGGCTGGTCGCTGAAATGGAAGCGCATCATCAGGGTGCCCGCAATGCGGGCCGTCCGATGCTGCTGGAGGGAGGCCTCGACTGGAAGCCGATGGGGTTCAGCCCCTCGGACATGGAATTCCAGAAGACCAAGGAAGCGGCCGCGCGAGAGATCGCGATTGCCTTTGGGGTGCCGCCGATGCTGCTGGGGATCCCCGGGGATGCGACCTACTCGAACTATCAAGAGGCGAACCGCGCCTTCTACCGGCTGACCGTACTGCCCCTGGCGACGAAGGTCATGGCGGACTTGGCGCATTGGCTGTCGGGCTTTGCCGGCGAGGCGGTGGAGTTGAAGCCGGATCTTGACCAGGTCCCGGCGCTGGCAGCAGAGCGCGACCAGCTTTGGGCACGGGTCGGGGCTTCGGACTTCCTGACGGTGGCCGAGAAGCGGATGCTGCTGGGTCTGCCGAAACTGGCGGAGGCCGAATGACGGCGCGGCGGTCCGAAGGAGGGTCGCGCTTTGTCTATGACAGTTTCGATGCGGCTGCGGCGCGGATCGAGGCGAATGAGCGCGTCGCCAACGAGCGGTGGGCCGGTCTGGAATACCGGCTGGGGCTGATCGAAGCCACGCTGGAGCGGTTGGAGAAGAGGATCTGGGTCGGCGTCTACGGTGTGGCGGCGTTCCTGTTGGCGCAGATGGCCGAGACGGTCATCCAGGCAGCGATGAGGTGAGGCGATGAGCGAATACGGAGCGCCGGAGCGCAAGTTCCATCGGCCCGAAAAGGGGCTGGTGGTCAGCGACGGGCATGTGGTGGAGGGCTATGCGTCGCTGTTCGGCAAGACCGACCAGGGCGGCGACATCGTGCAGAAGGGCGCCTATGCCGAAAGCCTGAAGCGGCTGGCGGCAAGGGGGGCCCGCGTCAAGATGCTGTGGCAGCACGACCCTAGCCAGCCTATCGGCGTCTGGGATGAGGTGCGCGAGGATGCCACGGGCCTATGGGTCAAGGGGCGCATCCTTCCGCAGGTGGAGAAGGGCCGTGAAGTGGCGGCTCTGGTCGAGGCGGGGGCGATCGACGGGCTGTCGATCGGCTACCGGACGGTCAAGGCGGAACGTGACGGCAAGGGCAAGCGCCTGTTGTCGGAGCTGGAGCTTTGGGAGGTCTCGCTGGTGACCTTCCCGATGCTTCCCGAGGCGCGGGTCGCGGCCAAGGCGGATGGCCTGGACGGTGACTGGCGCGACATGGCGGCGGTCTTCGAGGACGCGCGCCGCAGTCTGGCCGGGCGATAGCGCGGCGTCCCACTGGCAGAAGAAGGATACGGACATGACCGAGACGAAGGCTCGGGCCGGGGAAGGTTTGCCCATGGCCCAATCTCCGGCCGCGGAGGCGAAGGCCGCCATGGCGGGATTCCTGAAAGAATTCAGCACCTTTCAGGACGAAGTGAAATCCACGCTGAAACATCAGGAAGAGCGACTGACCATGCTGAACGCAAAGACGATGTCCTATGGC
>JALOTD010000066.1 GCA_025458105.1 Tabrizicola sp.
GGGGCGGCATGGTCATCCCAAGGATCGGCATGGAGGTCGTCGTCGAATTCCTCGAAGGCGACCCAGACAAACCCCTCGTCACAGGATGTGTCTATAACGGCAAGAATGACGTGCCCTATCCCTTGCCAGCGCACAAGACAAAGTCGGTGATGCGGTCAAACACCCATCAAGGCCAGGGCTTCAACGAGATCACGTTCGAAGATGAGAACGGTCGGGAAGACATGTTCTTCCATGCCCAGAAGGACCAGACGATCAAGGTCCTGAACAACCGCTCGAAACGTGTGGAGAAGGACCAGATCGAGAGCATCGGGTCGAACAAGGCCATCGACGTCGGCTTGAACCATCAGGAAAGCATCGGCGGTTCGATGAACCTGAGTGTCGGGGGCGGGGGCGTGGGACTGTTCGGGCTGCTTGGCGGGATTGCGGCTGCCGGTGGTGCGGACGCGCTGGCCGGTTCCGAGGCCGTGGGAAGCGGGCCGATATCCACCTTTGTCGGAACGCTTGCCCAGGCCGGGGCGGCCATGGCTGCCGTCACCTCGCTGGCAAACTCGGCCTTCGCAGGATCGGGCAACCACCGCGCAGCGGCCGGTGCCGAGGAAGCCTCTGCCGGCACTCGCCTGGGACAGCTTCTGTCCACCACCATGCCGATGTCGGGGATCATGAATACCGTTGTCGAAAAATTCGTCTCAGACACGATCGGAATCGCGCGAACCGAGCAGATCGGGGCCTACAAGAATACTTCGGTCGGCCACACCATGACGGTCCATGTCGGACGCGAGTTCATCATCAACGTCGGCAAGTCGAAGTTCGTGATGGACAGCGACGGCAACGTCACGATCATCGGCACAAAGTTCAACTTCAGCGCCAGCGATCACGTCCAGGTCAACTCGAAGCTGATCGATCTGAACTGAGGCCGCCGCATGCCGCAGGATGGACAGCCAGACAGTCAGCCAAACAGGATTGCCCGCGATCCGGCCGCAATGGGGGGTGGGTGGACCGAAAGCGCGGTCGAAACGCTGCGGGGCGCGCTTCTGCTGACGCCGCCGGGGCGTGCGCTGGAGGCATCGCAGGCCCTGATGGCGCTGCGCGACATGGCGGATCAGCGGCTTGTCCAGGAGTCGGCCGGAATGCTGGGCCTGGCGCTCGATTCGCCGATGAATGTCCATGTGTCGTCAGTGCATGCATGGATGCGTATGCACGGCACGACCATCCTGTCGCCCTTGAACATCCCCGCCAGCGGGCCAGGCCGCGACCCGGCACTTGCCGCCATCGCTGATCTGGAGCGCAGGAATCCTGGTCTGTTCAACAAGATGATGACCGGAGACCAGCAGGCGCGCGACAGGTTCCAGCAGGCTGTCAACGACGCCGTGGCGAACCCGAGCGGCAGGACGCAGCCCGCCGTTCCGACGCCAGGCGATGTTCGCATTACGGGGGGGTGCAGCCCGATCCGGATCTGCTTCTGGCCGGGTGCGGACATCCGCAACAATGCGACCAAGATGCGCGAATTCCGGCGCCAGCTTGCGTTGCAGGAGCGCGGTCTGAACGCTTTGCCGCCCTCGAGCGTGGTCTCGAACCGCGCCGCCTATTGCGCCTCGGCCAAGTTACCCGACCCGTCGCAAGCAATTGCTCGGGCAGCCTATCAGAGAGCGTACAGTCAGCACCTGAGAATGCTGGAACGGACGCTGCCGGCACGGGCGAGAGCCATTGCAGAGTTGACCCGCCCTGTTAGGGTCAGAGCGCACATGCGCAATGTCGCGGCGCTCCACAACCCCGACCGGATCGCAGGCGGAGATCCGACTGTTGTCTTCAGTCCCGCCGACGCCGCCTCTGTCATGGCTGGCGGACAGGCGGCTTCGATTGGAGACAAGGGAATAAACTCGTCGATCGGCAGCCTTTGGGGAGGCTGCGGAAGTCCCGGCTCACGATCTTCGCGCCTTGCAGCGCATGCGGCACGGCAGGCCGCGAATGGATGTAAATCGGTCCAGGCCTCGCTTGAGGTCTGTCAGAACTAAGGAATAGGATCCAAGGCCATGCAGGACGAACTTGCTGACCCAGAAGTCATCGCGATCGCTACCGCCGCCATCGTGCGCGACATTCCGCGACCCGAGCCATCTGTTCCGGCCAGCGCGGCCGGGCTGGCACGCCTGCGCGCTCAGGGACTGACGATTCTCGCCGACCATCTTTCGAAGACAGGTGTGGGTGGAATCCTGAAGGGCAGAGTGATCCTTGCGTCGCCCGACCTGCTTGACCCGTTTCTTGCAGGATTGAACCTGGTTGCAGCCGATGATGTGTCCTTAACCGTGGCCTATAGCGCCTTCGGAAGTGTGACCGTTAAGACAGTGGCCGGGCATGAAATGCTTATCGAACCTGTCATGTCCACAGTCATGATCTTTGATGGTTTCCCTGATGAGCCGTTGTTTCTGCAGATGGAGATCGCGGGAACCGTTGCCAGCGTGATTGACCACGCTCGTGGGCCCGATCAATGGGTGGACCTTGATGGAAAGAACCTGTTCGAGGCGACACGTCGCAGGCTGGGACCCTTAAAACACGGGCAAGTCTATGCGCTGCCGCTTGATCCGGAAGATCCGGAACGGTTCTCTTCGGCAAGGGCAACAATAGCCGATCTGAACGAGTATCTCGCGGCGGTGGCGGCGCGTAGGCCCTTTGAGGTGTCGCGAGTGCCCTACATCGAGGGTGCAGGACAAGAATAGCGGACGCAGTCACCAAAGGATCAAGGCATGAGCATGCCCAAGGAAGGCAGTCGCGACACCGCGCGGGGGATCATCATCTCGCTGACACCGGATGTCTGCCTGACCCCGGTCGGAGCAAGCACTGTGCCCGTGCCCTATTCGATCTATGCGATCCAGGGCGAGGACGCGAACACCGCCGCCACTGTACGTTATACGGGGCAGCGAGCGCACAACATGGCATCGCTTACCACATGCTGCCATGGCGACGAGCCTGGGACGGCGCTGGGTGTGGTGTCGGGGACGGTTGGAGGGGTTTGCGCGCCGAAGACACATTCGGCCTCGGTCCGGGTACAGGGCAAGTGGGCGGTCCGCCATACTGACGAATGGTGGATGAACAACCGCAATACCGTGGGCAAGCTGACCTGGATCGAAAACACCGACCGACCGACGCCTACGCCTGCAATCAACCTTCTGCGCGAGCAAGGCTGAACAGGATCGGGCGTGTGAATGCTGGCAGACAACAACACCCCACTTGCCGCTGTTGCCTTCGACCAGCTTCGTCCGGACGGTACCAGAATGGTCGTCGTTGTGGCGCGCTGCCGGATCGAACTCGATGACGCGGGCAACGCCCGGTATGCCCCTTCCCAAGAGCTTGTTCTTTCCGACCAGTTCGAGGGCGATCCGCAAAAGGCCCCGCTGATCCGGCCGTCTGACCTGGTGCCGTATCGGCCGGCAGCCGATGTGACTGTCCGTGGGAGCTTGCGGTCGGAGCGCCCGCTTCCGGTGATTTCGGCGTCAATCGCGGTTGCCGATCAGGTGCGGTCGGTTTCAGCCACTGGACCGAGGCGCTGGTTTTACGACCGGACCTGGCGCATGACCGAGCCTGAGGCCATTGCAGAGGTCCCTCTCAGTTATGCGCTGGCGTTCGGCGGCCGGGTCATCGGACATCCGGACGGCGCAGTGGACCCCCGCAATCCGATCGGAACCGGCACGATTCACCCCGACTTCACGCCGAAGTCGCTGGACTTTGCGGCCCCCCAGATCGTGGCGGCGCGTGATGACCCTTCCGGCCTTCCGGCCCGCCTGTCCGACCCGAAGGGGTTTGGCCCGATCCCGCCCTGGTGGCAGGACCGCCAGCAACATGCCGGCACCTATGACGAAGCCTGGAAACAGTCACAGCATCCCCGGTTGCCGCTGAATTTCGACTATCGCTTCTACCAGTGCGCCCATCCCGACCTGATCATGCCGGGCTATCTGAAGCCCGGGATGACCGTTCGAACCAGGGGCTTCCGACCCGGCGGTGCGGCCTTCGAGTTCACCATCCCGGACATCGCCCCCTTTGCGCGCTACTCTTTCACAGACGGGCGCGAGGTTGAGGTGCGGCTGCACTTGGACGGGTTGCACCTTGATTTCACCGGTAGCCGCCCGACCTGCGATCTGACCTGGCGGGCCTGGATCGAAAGCTGCCCGGCGCTGTATCGGGCCGATCTGGACATGGCCCCATGGTATACATTGCTTGAACGCCGCTTGCCGGTCTCGGGCCCGGAAGGCCTGCGGGAAGTGCCATGAACGTCCTTCAGGAACCATTTCTTCGAACCGACGGCCGTCATGCCGCTGCCGCACCAGCCTGGGTAGCGCCGTTGACACCGAGGCCGACGGACAGAGCCCCATAGACCGCGGAACGCCCGGCGGACCAAACGGGCAGGCGGGGCGGGGCAAGGGCGTCAAGCGCCCACGCCGTCAGTCCTGGGCGCGCAGCGTGCGGGCCGGTCGGACGGAAAGCGGGCGGAGCGCGAAGACGAGCCCGGCAACAAGCGTGGCAAGGACGCCGCCCAGGACGATGCCGATGGCCGAGACGGGCTCGAACCGGTAGGTCGATTCCATCACGAAGGTCATGACCGACCAGCCCGCGATGCCGCCCGCGACCACGGCCACCACGCCCGCAGCCCCCCCCATGAGCGCCGAGCGGAGGGCGAAGCTGGCAAGGATGCGACGGCGGGTGGCGCCGATGGTCTTCAGAATGGCGGATTCGTAGATGCGGGCGCGTTCCCCGGCAGCAGCCGCGCCGATAAGGACGACAAAGCCCGTTACCAACGTGCCTGCGGCGGCCCAGGCGGTCGCGGTAGCGATGGCCGACAGGGCCTCGGCCACGCGATCGACGGCCTCGCGGATGCGGATGGCGGTGATGTTGGGCCAGGTCTTGGTGACATCGCGCAGGATTGTCGCCTCTGCCTCGGGCGGGGCGTAGACGGTGGCGATGTGGGTGTGCGGCGCCCCGGCCAGCGCCGAAGGATTGAAGGTCATCACAAAGCCCATCCCAGCGTTCGAAAAGTCGACCTCGCGGAACGAGGTGATGGTGCCGGTCAGGTCGCGGCCAAGGATGTTCACCGTCATCGTGTCGCCGAGATTGAGGCCCATCTCCTCGGCCTCTTCGGCGGCAAAGCTGATCTGGGGGTCGCCCGTGTAATCGGCGGGCCAGTAGGTGCCGGCGGTGATGCGGGTCTTTTCGCCGGGCGTTGCGGCATAGCTGATGCCGCGGTCGCCCCTGACGACCCAGTGGTCGCCTGCAACCTCTCGGGCCGGTTTGCCGTTGATCTGGGTGACGACGCCCCGCAGCATGGGGGCGGTCTCCACCTCGGTCACGGCAGGGTCGTTCGTCACGCGGTCAAGGAAGCCCTCCAGCTGGTCGGGCTGGATGTCGACGAAGAAGAAGGCGGGCGCGCGGGTCGGCAGGTCAGTGGCGATGGCGGACCGCAGGTTCCAGTCGATCTGGCCGACGGCGGCCAGGACGGAGAGGCCGAGGCCGAGCGAGAGGATCACCGGGGTCGCGTCGGACCGGGGTGAGCCGATGGCGGCAAGGGCCGCGCGGGTGGCGGGGCGGCCGTGGGTCAGGCCTGTCCGGGCCAGGCGCCGGGCAAGTTTGCGCAGCCCAAGGGCGGCCAGCGCCAGGATCAAGAGAGCCCCGACAATGCCCCCTGCGGCCCCGAGCGCAAGCTCAGGAATCCCGGAAAGCCACGTGGCGCTGCCGATCAGCAGCAGGACCGTGACCACCAGCGCGGAAAGGTAGCGCTTGCGCGGCCAGGCGCGCGTGCCGTCTCCACCGCGATACAGCGCGGCGGGGCGGATGCGTTCGGTGCGCGCCAAGGGCAGGAGGGTGAAGATCAAGGCGGAGAGGGCGCCGTAGAAGGCGGCCTCGACCAGTGCCATGGGCGAGAGGCGAAGATCTGTGGGGAACGGGAGCGAAGCCTCGATCAGCGGGGCGGCCAGGAGGGGGACGACTGCTCCCATGGCCACGCCAAGGGCGATGCCGATGGCGGCAAGAATGGCGGTCTGCCAGAGGTAGCTGCGGAAGATCAGGCCCCCTTCGGCCCCCAAGGTCTTCAGCGTGGCGATGGTTGCGGTCTTGCCGTCCAGATAGCTGCGGATCGCGGCCGAGATGCCGACGCCGCCCACGGCAAGGCCAGCCAGGCCCACGAGGACAAGGAAGCTGCCGATCCGGTCGACAAAAGCCTCGATTCCGGGCGCGGCGTTGCGGCTGTCGGTCCAGCGCATGCCCTTGTCGCGGAACTGTTCCTCGGCCTGGGTTTCCAGCGCCTGTAGGTCGGTGCCGGGCGGCAGCGTCAGGCGATAGCGGGTCTCGAACAGCGAACCGGTCGACAGGAGGCCGGAGTTTGCCAGCGCCTCGGTTCGCACGACGGTGCGGGGGCCGAGGGCGAAGCCGGTCGAAGCCGAGTCGGGTTCGCGGGTCAGCGCGGCGGTCAGACGGAAGTCTTGCGTGCCGAGGCGGAAGGTGTCGCCGATCTGGAGGGAGAGCCGCTCGATCAGGACCGGGTCCATGATCGCACCGGGCAGGCCATTGGTCGTGGCCAGCGCCTCGGCCACGGGGATCGCGGGGTCAAGCGTGGCGGCGCCGGTGAGCGGCCAGCCGTCGTCCACCGCCTTGACCTGGGTCAGGGCCTGGTCGCCCTCGATGATGGCCATGGAACGGAAGTCGTAGACCTCGGAGACGCGGGTTGCGATGCGGTCCATATAGGCGCGCTCGGTGTCGTCAGCCTGGCGATATGTGAAGCGCATTTCGGCGTCACCGCCCAGAATCACTGCGCCCTGATCGGTCAGGCCCTGCTGGATGCCGGTGCGGAGCGTGCCGACAGCAGCAATGGCCGCCACACCCAAGGCAAGGCAGGCAAGAAACACGCGAAAGCCCTTGAGGCCGCCGCGCAGTTCGCGCCGGGCGATGGTGAGAGAGAGGCTCATTCTGCGGCCTTGGCCATGGCTTCGGGGGCAAGCAGGCCGTCGGCCAGGCGGATTACCCGGTCGCACCGTTGGGCAAGCTCGGGCGCATGGGTCACCAGGACCAGCGTTGCGCCATGGCGGTCACGGAGGCCGAAGAGGAGGTCCATGATCGCCTGGCCGTTGACGCCGTCGAGGTTGCCGGTGGGCTCATCCGCCAGAAGAATGGCGGGACGCGGCACTGCGGCGCGGGCCAGAGCGACGCGCTGCTGTTCGCCGCCGGACATCTGGCTAGGGTAGTGGTGCATGCGAGTGCCGAGGCCGACGGCGGTCAGTTCGGCCTGTGCCCGATCAAAGGCATCGCGTGCTCCGGCGAGTTCCAGCGGCAACGCGACGTTCTCCAGCGCGGTCATTGTCGGAATAAGGTGGAAGGATTGGAAGACAACCCCCATATTCCCCCGACGGAAGCGGGCGAGCGCGTCTTCGTCCATCGTCGTGAGATCCTGCCCCAGGGCAAGGACCTTGCCGCCGGTGGCACGCTCTAACCCGCCCATGAGCATGAGGAGCGATGACTTGCCTGACCCTGATGGCCCGATGAGCCCGACCGTTTCGCCCTTGTGGACTTGCAGGCTGATGCCTTTGAGGATCTCAACCGGGCCCGCATTGCCGGCAAGGGTCAGTCGCGCATCGGTCAGCGACAGGACGGGATCGGTCATTCTGGGGGCCCTTCGGGTGGTGTCTGACTGGGGATATGGCGCAAGGCGGGCAGTCTGCAATGCTGCGGCTGCAATATTTGCACTGTCAAGTTTAACCTGGGCAAGTTCCGTCTGGGCCGAGCCGATCACGATCGTGGCATTGGGGGACAGTCTCACGGCGGGCTATGGGCTGGCGGATCAGACGCAGGGTCTTGTGCCGCAACTGGAGGGCTGGCTGAAGGCCCGCGGCGCGGATGTGGTGGTGCAGAATGCAGGCGTGTCGGGAGACACCACGGCGGGCGGTCTGGCCCGCGTTGGCTGGGCGCTGGGGCCGGAGGCGGATGCACTAATCGTGGCCTTGGGGGGGAACGACCTTCTGCGCGGGATAGATCCGGCGGAAAGCCGTCAGAACCTGGAGGCGATCCTGCAAGAGGCCGATGTGCGCGAGCTGCCGGTCCTGCTGGTGGGTCTGAAGGCGGGGATGAACTATGGCCCCGAGTACAAGGCGGATTTCGACGGGATGTATCCCGAGCTTGCCTCGCAGTATGAGGCAGTGCTGGCCGAGGACTTTTTCGCCGGGCTTCGGGCAGCGGGGGCGGACCCGTCCGATCCGGCAAGCCTGACGGCGTTCATGCAACCGGACGGCATCCACCCGAACCCCGAAGGCGTGCGGCTGATCGTGGAAGGGCTGGGGCCGAAGGTCGAGGACCTGCTGGCACGAGTGGCGGATTGAGGGCCAGATCCGAAACGGCAATGGCCCGCTTGACCGGGCGGCCGACCGGACTCTAGCATTCCCCCATTCAGAGGAGTGCTTTCCAATGCGATTGACAGCTTTGAGCGGCCTTGCGGTTCTTCTGCTGACTGGCATGGCCCAGGCCGGCGGCAGCTATATCGAGGTCTTGTGCGAACAGACCAGCGTGGACGGCCAGTTCACCCATTGCCAGCGACCGGCGGGGGTCTTCAGCTTTGTGTCAGAGGGTGACACGGCGGAGTATTCGCTGAAGCTGACCGCGCCTTCGACCCATTGTGCGCTGACGGCCTACACCGTCTCGACCGTGCCGGACGGCTTCGTCTCGGTGGGGACAACCCCGTTCATCGACCGGGATGAAAGCAGCACCATCCCAATCGGCAGCGGTTATCCGGCAGGGCCGGTAACGATGTACATCTTCGGCACCGGCAAGATTGGTGGCTGCAATGTGGGCGAGATGCATAGTTGGGGGGTCACGGTCGAGGCGCAGCGGTCGGGTCCCTGAGGGCGGGCCACCGCCCACCGGATCAGCGCGTCACGCAGAGCTTGGTCTTGTCGCTGGCCCAGCAGGCGCCGATCAGGACGACCGGGCCGATCAGGGTGTCGGCCTTGTCCCCGCCGTCGTTCCAGAAAGCCTGCCCGACCCCGCCGCCCGCGCTTTCGATGCGGGCGACAATGCTGCCATCCGGCGAGGTGATCTGCACCGTTCCGCTTGGGTCGCGGTCGGTTGCGTTGCAGGGGCCGGTCAGGACATCCTGCCCGCCCAGCTGGAACAGGCACTCGGCCCCTGCGGCAGAGGCGGCCTGCGGCAGGCAGACCGACGCGAGGACCAAGAGGAGCGCGCGCAAGCTCAGTGCCCGAGGATCTGACTGAGGAACAGCTTGGTCCGCTCACTTTGCGGGTTGTTGAAGAACTCACGCGGTTCGTTCTGTTCGACGATCTGGCCCTGGTCCATGAAAATCACGCGGTTCGCCACGGCCTGGGCAAAGCCCATCTCATGCGTGACGCAGAGCATGGTCATGCCTTCCTCGGCCAGCTGGATCATGGTGTCGAGGACTTCCTTGATCATCTCGGGGTCAAGCGCGGAGGTCGGTTCGTCGAAGAGCATGATGCGGGGCTTCATGCAGAGGGACCGCGCGATGGCCACGCGCTGCTGCTGCCCGCCCGACAGCTGGCCGGGATACTTGTGCGCCTGTTCGGGGATCTTGACCTTCTTCAGGAAGTGCATCGCGGTCTCTTCCGCCTCGCGCTTCGGGATCTTGCGGACCCAGATCGGCGCGAGCGTGCAGTTTTCCAGGATGGTCAGGTGCGGGAAGAGGTTGAAGTGCTGGAACACCATGCCGACTTCGGACCGGACCTTGTCGATGTTCTTCAGGTCGTTGGTCAGTTCGGTGCCGTCAACGATGATCTGACCCTTCTGGTGTTCCTCCAGCCGGTTGATGCAGCGGATCAGGGTCGACTTGCCCGACCCGGACGGCCCGCAGATCACGATCCGCTCGCCGCGCTGGACGGTCATGTTGATGTCGCGGAGCACGTGGAACTGGCCGTACCACTTGTTCATCCCGGTGATCTGGATCGCGACTTCGTCCGAGATCTGCATTTTTGCTGCTTCTGCCATGTGCGTGTCCCTAGCGATGATCGGTCTTCAGCTTGCGCTCCAGATACATGGAATAGCGCGACATGCCGAAGCAGATGAGGAAGAAAATGACGCCGACGAAGATGTAGGGCTCCCAGTAGATGCCCTTCCAGTCGATGTCGGCGCGAACGATTTGGGTGACGCCTTTCAGCGGATCCATCAGGCCGACGAAGGCGACCAGCGTGGTGTCCTTGAAGAGGCCGATGAAGGTCGAGACGATCGCCGGGATCGAGATCTTCAGCGCCTGCGGCAGGATGATGAGCCGTTGCGCGCGCCAGTAGTCGAGACCCAGCGCATCCGCTGCCTCATATTGGCCGCGCGGCAGGGCGGCAAGGCCACCCCGGATTACCTCGGCCAGGTAGGCGGCGGCGAAGAACGTGACCAGGATGATGACGCGCAGGATGATGTCGAAGTTCGTCCCCGGCGGCAGGAAGTACTGCAACAGAAGCGAGGCGGTGAAGAGGAGCGTGATCAGGGGCACGCCCCGGATGAACTCGATAAAGCCCACCGAAAGCGTCTTGACGATCAGCATGTCAGACTGGCGACCCAGGGCGAGAAGGATGCCGATGGGCAGGGAGAACGAGATCCCGGTGACACCGATCACGATGGCCAAAAGGAAGCCGCCGAACTGGTCGGAGTTGATTGCCTGAAGGCCGAGAGGCAGAATGCCTTGAAGGACGTTGACAACCGGGATGTCGATGTAAAGCCACCACAGGACAGCCGCCACGACACCAGCCCCGGCGGCGGGTGCCAGGCCGATGAAGGGCGAGCCGAAGCGGAAGACGGCGTAGAGGACGCCGAACCCGGCCATGGCGACGATGGGCGACCAGACCGACCCGCCCCAAAGCAACCAGAACGTCAGCGCCGGGTAGATCAGGGTGAACCACAGAAGCTTGCCCGGCATCACCTGCGCCATGGCCAGAAGGCCAAGGACCAGGACAACCGCAAGCACAAATGGCACGCCAGGCGTATCGGCCAGCCAGAGGGAGACCAGGAGGAATGCCGTGACAGCACCCAGAAGGATGGTCAGCATGCGCTTTTGTCCGGCGAAGAGGACCGGCGCGAGGGCGGCGAAGAGATAGCCGAAGGCGATGATCGGCCGCCACCACTGGTCAGGCGGATAGAAGCCGAAGATGAAGGCCCCCCACCATTGCCGGATCATCGCCCAGCAGGCGCCGGTCGCGCCCTCTCCCGCCGATGCCTCGACAATAGCGCGGCATTCGGCGAGCGAATTGGCGTTCCAGACCGAGTTCAGCCACCAGGGCAGCGCGGCACGGAGCAGAAGGTAGATCGCCAGGATACCAAGCACCGTGAGCGCGATGTTCAGCGGCGTGGAGAACAGGTTTTCGCGAAGCCATTTGACAGCCCCCCGTTCGCCAACGGGCGGCGGGGCGGGCGGCAGCATGGAGTCGCGGACGAAGGTGACGGTTTGGGCGTGCGTTTCACTCATCTCAGCGCGCCTTCAACTGGACGGACTTGTTGTAGAGGTTCATCAGCGTCGAGATGATCAGGCTGATCGTGAGGTAAATCAGCATCATCAGGAGCATGCACTCCAGCTCGCGCCCCGTCTGGTTCAGGGTGATCCCGCCCAGCGTGCCGCGCAGATCAAGATAGCTGACCGCAATCCCGAGCGAGGTGTTCTTTGTCAGGTTCAGATACTGGCTGATCAAGGGCGGGATGATGACCCGCAGGGCCTGGGGCAGGATGATCAGGCTCATCGTGCGGTTGGGGCGCAGGCCAAGAGCGAATGCTGCCTCGGACTGGCCACGGCTGATGGCCATGATGCCCGCCCGCACGATTTCGGCGATGAAGGCTGCGGTGTACAGCGACAGCGCGATGGTCAACGCGGTGAAACTGTGCGCGACCAGGATGCCGCCCTGAAAGTTGAAGCCCTGCAGCGCCGGAATTTCCACATGGAACCCCATGGCGACCAGCAAAAGGATGACGGGCGCGAAAAGGATCAAAAGGGACTTCCACCAGGTGACCGGCCGGTCGCCCGTGGCTTCTTGTGTCGCGCGGGCGCTGGCCAGGAGGCGGCGGTTGACGAAGACCGAGGCGGCGATCACGGCCACGATGGCCCAGAAGGTCAGGTTCAGCGACATGAAGCCAAGGTCAAGCGTTCCGAGCCCGCGGTCGAAAAGCGGTGACGGAATATTGGTGCCCCGGTTGGTCACGGCCACGGTGTCGAACAGCATCATCGAGGCGGCAGGGGCCTCACCCGCGGCGGCCATTTCGTCGGTCACGCGGAAATCGCGCGGCTGGGGCGTGGTTTCCGACAGGATCACGTAGGACAGGAGGATCCACAGGAGGAGCGGCACGTTGCGGAACATCTCGACGTAGACCGTCATCAGACGGCTGACGAGCCAGTTCTTCGACAGGCGCAGAACGCCGATGACGACACCGAGGACGGTCGCGAAGATGCAGCCCCAGAAGGCAACGACCAGCGTGTTGACCAGCCCGACAAGGACCGCCCGAAAATGGTTGTCGTCATTGGTGTAGGGGATGAGCTGCTGGCCGATGTCGTATCCGGCGCGCTGCCAGAGGAAGCCGAAGTTGAACTCTTTCCCGCGCGCTTCCAGGTTCTGCACGGTGTTGTTCAAAAGCCAGGCAACCGCCATGGCGAACAGCACCAGCACCACGATCTGGATCGTGTAGGACCGGTAGCGCGTATCATATACAAGCATCGAGAGCCGAAAGCTGTCTTTCGGCACGTCCGTGGCTATTGCCATGGCTTCCCCCTGTTACCGACGACGGCCCCGGTTTTCCGGTGGCGATGGGGTCTAAATGCCCCTGGTCTGTCGGGTTGTTATTGAAAGAAGTCGGGGGCGTCGTGACGACGCCCCCGGGATATCAGATCAACGGAAGGGCGGGGCGTACTGCAGGCCGCCCTGGGTCCACAGGGCGTTCAAGCCGCGGGCCAGGTTGATCGTGGTGCCTTCACCGATGTTGCGCGAGAAGATCTCGCCATAGTTGCCGACAGCGGCAATGGCGCGCTTGAAGGCGTCGTTGTCCACGCCCATCTTGGCGCCCATGTCGCCCGACACGCCCAGAAGACGCTTGACTTCTTCGTCAGTGGTCGAGGTGGCAACCTCTTCCACATTGGCCGAGGTCACGCCCTTTTCTTCGGCGATCAGCAGCGCGTAGTAGGTCCAGCGGACCACGTCACCCCACTGGCTGTCGCCGTTGCGGACGACCGGGCCGAGCGGTTCCTTCGAGATGATTTCCGGAAGGATGATGTGGTTTTCGGCATCCGGCATGGTCGCGCGGCTGGCGGCCAGACCCGAAGCGTCGGTGGTGTAGGCGTCGCAAGCGCCGGCCAGGTACTGGCGCTGGGCCTCCGAGTCATCCGCAACCGTGACCGGCTGGTAGCTGATGTTGTTCTGCTTGAAGAAGTCAGCCAGGTTCAGTTCGGTCGTGGTGCCGGTCTGGATGCAGACGGTGGCGCCATCGAGTTCCTTGGCGGACGAGACCAGAAGGTCGACTTCGCCCGACTGCAGCGCAGTGAAGCGGGTTTCGCCCGTGGTCGGGACGAACTTCACCTTGGTCGCATCGCCCAGCACAACGGCTGCCACAGCGCGGCACAGGTCCACGTCAAAGCCGCTCCAGTTGCCGCTGGCATCCGGTGCGCCAAAGCCGGTCAGACCGGTGTTCGACCCGCAGATCAGCTCGCCGCGCGCCTTGACGTCGTCAAGCGTCGCCGCACCGGCCAGACCCGCAACAAGCGTGGTGGCCGCAAGCGTGCCGAGGAATACGGATTTTTTCATTCTTACCTCTTCCTGAGTGAGCGGCCTTTCGCGGGCCGCGATTTTTTGATGCCGGACGAGTATCTCGGCCCGGCGCAGACTGTTGGAGGTGAGCCTCTCCCAGTGCGTCTATTTTCATCTAAAGCGGTTTGAAAGGTCAAGCGGCTCCGGTCACATTCGGTAAAAACACCTAGTTTCTCGGGGTTGCCGAACTCCATTTGCCTTCCAGAGGCAGACTGCGCAGACTTTCGGCGACTTGTTACCCACACAATGCAAAGAATCGGTCGGCCCGCAGGAAGTCGGCCTGCTTGCGGGCCGCGATTTCTGCGGCTTCCTCGTCCTCGCCCCATTCGGCAATCTGCCAATCCTCGTCGATCCGCCCAAGCCGCCAGGCCTCGGTGACTGTCAGGTGACGCTGGGTAAGGGCCAAGGCGATCACCAGCGATCCAGACAGGGCGACAAGGTCATGAAACGCGACCAGCTGGAACGGCGTAAGGCGGTGCACAGCAGCGGAAAGCGCCGCAAGGCTGGCGGCAGGCTGGGGCTTTGGCATCACGCCCTGCACGCGGACCAGCGGTGCAGCAAGTGCGGTTTCCGCCCAGTCCAGCAGAGGATCCCAGGCTGCGGCCTGACGTTCGGCCAGGGCAACTGGCTCTTCGGCGCGATAACAGATCAGGTCCGATCCACCATAGTCGGCCAGCATCGCCGCCACCTCTGCGAATTGGGGGGCGACCTTGTCGATGGCGGAATTCGCCATCCGGGTGAGGGGCATGGCGGCGGGATCGACCTTGCTTTCGACCCCCTGCCATTCAGCGGCAATGTCCCGAGCCAGGGCCTCGGTCGGAAGGATCAGCGCTGCCTTGAGCGGAGTGCGCACGGGCCTGCCGTCCAGATGGACAGTAAAGCCACCCTCGACAGGGACGACGGTGGCGGTCGTCCAGAAGCGGCGGGGAGACCAGACGCTCACCGGATCGCCTCGAACGGATCGGCGGGGACGTCGGTTTCCTTCCAGTCGAGAAGCTTCCAGGTGCGGGCCATGTGATCGGGCAGGGGCGCGGTGAAGGTCATCAGCGTCTTGGTGATCGGATGCTCGATGGTCAGGCTGCGGGCGTGGAGATGCAACTTTTTCGACAGCTCTCCCCCTGCCCCTGCCCCCCAGCCGTCGCCAAGGTTTTCCGTGTCGCTGCCACCATACTTGCCGTCGCCCAGGATCGGGTGCCCGATCTCGGCCATATGGGCACGAAGCTGGTGGGTGCGGCCGGTCACGGGTTCCAGCGCCATCCAGGACAGACGGTTGCCAAGGAACCACAGGGTGAAGAAGTCGGTATGGGCGCGCTTGGCGTCTGGATGGTCGGCCATCTTGGCGGGATGGACGCACAGCATCTTTTCCCCTTCGCCCCCCCTGCCCCGGCCCGGCGCCTTTTCCAACGCGAATTTGATCGAGCCCTGACGGGGATGCGGCACGCCCGCAACCACGGCCCAGTAGATCTTGCGTGCATTGCGGTGGCGCAACGCTTCGCTGAGGGCGCGCGCCACGCGGTCAGTGCGGGCCAGCATCAGGACGCCGGAGGTGTCCTTGTCCAGCCGGTGAACAAGCTTGGGTTTTTCCTTGTAGCCGAACTTCAGCGCTTCGGCCAAACCGTCGACATGGCGGTCGCCCTGGCCACTGCCGCCCTGACTGGGGAGACCCGCGGGCTTGTTCAGGACGATCATGTGCTCGTCCTTCCACAGGACCGCCGCCTGGATCATCCGAGCGTCAGCGGCAGAGACGCCCTGGACGCGCGCCTCGGTCCGGGGGGCGGCATCGGGCAAGGGCGGCACGCGGACGGTCTGACCCGGGGCCACGCGATCCGATGCCTTCACCCGGCCGCTGTCGACCCGGATCTGCCCGGTGCGGCACAGCTTTTCGACGGCCACCTGGTTCAGCTGCGGAAAGCGGCGGCGGAGCCATTTGTCGAGCCGCTGTTCGCCAGCGCGACGGCAAAAAGGGACAGGATGACGGAGGTGACGACATACAGCGCGGCCTGGCTGGGCTGGCCCTGTTCGATCAGCTTGAGCGTATCAAGCGAGAAGGCCGAAAAGGTGGTGAAGCCGCCAAGAAGGCCGGACATCAAGAACAGCTGCCAGCCTTCGCGCGGGATCAGGACGAAAAGCACGCCAATGGCGAAGCTGCCCAGGACGTTCACCGCAGCCACGCCCCAGGGGGCACCGACAGCGACGACCATGAGGTAGCGCAGCACGGAACCAAGGGCGCCGCCAAGCGCGATGAGGGGAAGGGTCAGGGACATATCCTCGCTTTGCGGCGGGCGGGGCGAATTGTCAATGTTTGGAGGCCGGGCACCGGAATTTTCGAAAATTCCGGCGCGGAGCCTTCAAAGGCTCCGGTCCGATTTCTTTGAAGAAATCGGCGCTACTCCTGCCGTTTCGCCCGGAGCTTGGCGAAGTAGTCCAGCCGCTTCTTCAGCTCGCGCTCAAACCCGCGTTCCGGGGGCAGGTACCAGACCGGGCGCTTCATGCCGTCGGGAAAGTAGTTCTGCCCCGAAAACCCGTCTTCTGCGTCGTGGTCATAGGCATAGCCCGCGCCGTAGCCCTGGTCCTTCATCATCCGGGTCGGCGCGTTCAGGATGTGCTTGGGCGGCATCAGGCTGCCGGTTTCCCGCGCCGCCGCGCGCGCCGCCTTGTAGGCGACATAGACCCCGTTCGATTTCGGGGCGAGTGCCAGGTAGACTACGGCCTGGGCCAGGGCGAGTTCGCCCTCGGGTGAGCCCAGGCGTTCGTAGGTCTGCCAGCTTTCAAGACAGACGGCCTGGGCCTGGGGGTCGGCAAGGCCGATATCCTCGACCGCCATGCGGGTCAGGCGGCGGGCGAGGAAGCGGGGGTCCTCACCGCCCTCCAGCATCCGGGCGAACCAGTAAAGCGCGGCGTCGGGGTCCGACCCACGCACGGATTTGTGCAGCGCCGAGATCAGGTTGTAATGCTCGTCCCCCGACTTGTCGTACTTGGCCGCGCGGCGCATCAGGCGCTGGGACAACTGGTCGGTGGTAAGCGGCTGGTCCACTTTCCAGGCGGCGACTTGTTCGATCAGGTTCAGAAGCGCCCGGCCGTCGCCATCGGCCATTTCCAAGAGCGCCTCGCGCGCCTTGGCCTTCAAGGGAAGCGCGCGACCCAATTCCTGCTCGGCCCGCTGGGCCAGGCGTTCGAGGTTGGCCAAGTCCAGCCGTTCCAGCACGATGACCTGCGCGCGCGACAGAAGGGCCGCGTTCAACTCGAAGCTGGGGTTTTCGGTCGTGGCGCCGACGAGGAGGATCGTCCCGTCCTCCATATGAGGCAGGAAGCCGTCCTGCTGGGCCTTGTTGAAGCGGTGGATTTCGTCGACGAAGAGAAGCGTGCCCTTGCCGTTCTGGCGTCTCAGCTTGGCGGAGTCGAAGACCTTCCGCAGGTCCGGGACGCCGGTAAAGATCGCGCTGATCTGGACGAAATGCAGGTCGGTCTCATCCGCCAGAAGCCGGGCGATGGTGGTCTTGCCAACCCCAGGCGGGCCCCAGAGGATGAGCGAGGACAGGGACCGCGCCGCCAGCATCGCGCCCAAGGGGCCGTCGCGAGACAGGACCCTTTCCTGGCCGATGACCTCGGCCAGCGACTGTGGGCGCAAGCGGTCCGCCAGCGGGCGGGGGCCGCTGTCAGGACGTGCGGGCATGTCGAACAGATCGGCCATGGGTGCAGTCTAGCGGGGAGTGCGGCGCGACTAAAGCCGGAAGCGCAGGCGGAGCGGCTGACCTTGACGGATCAGGTCGATCTGCCAGCGGCGACCAGGCTCGCGGGCAAGGGCCAAGGCATCTTCGGGACTGGAGACTTCATAACCGTTGATCGCCACCAGGATATCACCGGGTTGCAGGCCGACCTCGCGGGCGAAGTCGACGGCCTCCAGCACCACGACGCCAGCGGCATCCAGCGGCAGGTGCAGCTCGGCGATCACGGCAGGGTTGATGCGGGCCAACGTGGCGCCGCGCAGGACGATGTCTTCGGTCACCGTCACCTCGTCGCGCGGAGGGCTGTCCGGTGCGGGCGCAAGGGCGACTTCGGCCTGAGCCTGGGTGCCGTCATGGATATAGGTCACGGTCTGCGGACCGGAGCCAAGGACAGACAGACGGTAGAGAAATTCCTGCGGCGTGTTGATCGGATCGCCGCCAAGTGCCACCACAACGTCGCCGTCCTGCAGGCCCGCCGCCGCAAAGGGGCTTTGCGGATGCAGCCGTGTGATCATCACACCAAGCGGGCGGCCAAGACCCAGCGCCTCGGCCAACGACCCATCAACCTCTTGCGCCTGCATCCCGGCCCAGGGTCGCTGAAAGCCGGTCGCCCCAGCCTGGGCCTGGGCGATGACGGCGGCGACAAGGTTCGAGGGAATGGCAAAGCCGATGCCGTTCGACCCGCCATCCCGCGTCAGGATCGCGGTGTTGATCCCGACGAGCTGCCCCGCCATGTCGACCAGCGCGCCCCCGGAGTTGCCCGGATTGATCGGCGCATCGGTCTGGACGAAATAGCCGGTCCCGTCGCCCACCTGCAACGCCGACCGCGCAAGGCCCGACACGATGCCGGAACTGACGGTCTGGCCAACGCCGAAGGGGTTGCCGATCGCCAGCACAAGATCCCCGACCTGCAAATCATCGCTGTCGCCCAGCGACAGGGCGGGAAGCGGCTCGTCCGTCTGGACCTTCAAGACGGCTAGGTCGCTTTGCGGATCGTCCAGAAGGACCACGGCGGCATATTCCCGGCGGTCGGCCAGAACCACGCGGATATCGGTCGCATTCGCCGTGACATGGTGGTTCGAAACGACGATCCCATCTGGTGACACTATGACGCCCGACCCCAGCGAATTCTCGACCCGGGCTGGCCCGCCCATGCCCTGGAAGAACTGGTCAAAGAAGGGGTCTCCGGCAAAAGGGTTGTCGCGGTCCTGCACCAGCTGGCGCGCATAGATGTTGACGACGGCGGGGGCTGTTTCCTGCACCACGGGTGCGAAACTGAGCGCAATCTCTTCGGCAGAGCGGGGAACGGTCTCCTCGGCCAGGGCCTGACCGACCAGGACATAGGTCAGCACGAGAAAAGGGAGGAGGCTCCGGAAGCGGGGCATGCAGGCGACTCGCAGCTGTTCTGGCGCCCAATTTGGGGCCGATGCAAACGCGAGGCAACCGGCCTGAGGCTGAGGTCAGAGCAGGCGGTGGTCGCGGGCCCGGCGGATCGCCTCGGCGGTCGTGCGGGCAGACAGGCGTTCCCGCGCCCCCATGACCCGAGCCTTGAGCGCGCTTTCCGAGATGCCAAGTCGCAATGCCGCGTCGGCATGACGATCACCGCGCGCCAGGCAACGCAGCGCCTCCAGCTGGGCAGTGGTAAGGTCGGTCTGCAGGGTCGCCCGGTCGTGCAGGCGCAGGACGCAGGTCTGGATCATGTCCAATTCGCTTGCATCGAATTCACGGTCGCTGCGGGCGAAACCCGCGATGCTGCGCGAACTGGCCGGGCCACAGGCGACGGTCAGGCCATAGCGCAGGCCGAAAGTGGCGGCCTCGGGCAGGATGCCGTGCGGATCGGCGAAGGCCGGGTCGCTCCACCTTATGACGCCGGTCTGGGCCATGCCCCACAGCGTTGCCGGGTCGCGCAGGACATAGCCCCGTGCCGTGTAGTGATCGACCCAGGCCCGGTCGTAGGTCTGGTAGATGACGAGCGGTGAGGTAAAGCGGATATGTAGACCGATGAAGAAGCCCGCCGGGGCAAGCTGCCGCAGCCGTTCCAGATCGTCGTCTACTGTAGACGAAAGCTCGCCTTGCATCCGGTACCTCTTGGAATTGTATGGCGCGCCCGTGGCAGGCGGTCGAGATGATCGTAGCCGGACCTGGCCCTGACATGGCGGTCAGTCGGTCCACGATAGGCTTAGTGCAGCTTGGTCGCCATGCTGATCGACACGCAGACTGACCGCGAGCCGTCGATGTCCAAGACCGGGCCAACGGGAATGCAATCGAGCCCCACTCGGCGGGCGAGACGGGGCGAATTCTCGGGGATGATGCCAAGAAGCGTTGTCGCCCCAAGCGCGCGGGCCGAGACCACCATCTCGTGGATCAGCTGCATCTGGGTGCGCAGACGATCGCTGGCGGGCACGTCGTTCGACACGAAAACGCGGCTGGATTCCCAGATGTTCGGGTCGATGGGGGCGGTGAAGTTCAGCAGGTCGGTCGGAATGGTTTCCAGAAGGCCGCGCTGCGCGTCGCGAATCATGTAGGTATAGATGCCGCAGCGATGGGTCGTTGGGGTGAGACGGACGCCAGCCATGACTTCGCCGTCCTTGTGCACGCAAACCCAGCGGCTGGCCGGCGTATCGTACTGGTCGAATTCCATTCCGTTTGCTTCGGGCAAGTCCCACTTGGCGTTCTGGATAAACGTCCGGTGGCGGGCTCGGAACATGTTGGCGAAAAGTTCGCCGTGGTTGTGCAAGTTGTCGTAAGACAACGTCGTCGCTTGCATTTCCGTCTCTCCTTCTTCTGGTTCGTCAAACCGGGTGAAGGGGACGGCACAAGTCAGAGCAGTCGGTATTCCCGTGCCTTTCGGATCGCCTCCGACGTGGTGCGGGCCTCAAGCCGGACCCGCGCCGACTGGAGCCGCGCCTTGAAGGCGCTTTCCGTAATGCCAAGCTTTTCCGCCGCCGCTGCGTGCCTATCCCCATTGGCAAGGCATTGCAGCGCCTCGATCTGCGCTTTCGTCAGGTCGGAGGGCGGCTTTGCCTCAATATGCAGCTGGATCGTCAACTCTTTCAGTCGCGCGAGTTCCGTGTCGTCGAACTCTCGGTCGGAGCGGCTGATGCCGACGATCGACCGCGAAGTGATCGGGCCGTAAGATGACACGGCACCAAATTTAAGGCCATGCGACGCGGCCTTCTTCATCACGCCAAAAGGGTCAGGCAGCGGGATCGAGCTCCATCTCGTGGTGCCTTCGACGCCCACGCCCCAAAAAACAAGCGGATCACGCAAATAGTAGGAATGACTGTTGTAGTGGTCGACCCAGGCCGACGGATATGAGCTGCGGTAAATGAGCGGCGTGGCAAAGCGGATGTGAAGTCCGACCGTATAGCCCATCGGGGCAAGC
The DNA here is from genome assembly GCA_025458105.1 of Tabrizicola sp. Classification (GTDB taxonomy): domain Bacteria; phylum Pseudomonadota; class Alphaproteobacteria; order Rhodobacterales; family Rhodobacteraceae; genus Tabrizicola. Next base: position 20,877 of record JALOTD010000066.1, read on the forward strand.
TGATCGAGCCGCTCAAGCAGCATAGTGATGGCTTTCCGTTCGGACATCTTGCACCACGTCAGGAACTCGCACGATTCTACTACAAATTGATCTTGTCCTGCTTAGGGACGAGTTCAAGCTGTATTCCGGCAATGCTGCCGAATCGGGCAAATTTCAGTTGGTTGCAGCAAAAAAGGCCCGCTGGAAAGCGGGCCTTTCCGGTTGAGTCGCTTGACGTTACGTCAGGCCTCAGCTGCCTCTTCGCGGGCGCGATCAGCCGCGCCTTTGGCGCTGGTGTCGCGGTCGACGAATTCGATGATCGCCATCGGGGCCATGTCGCCATAGCGGAAACCGGCCTTGAGGACGCGGACGTAACCGCCCTGGCGGTCCTTGTAGCGGGGGCCGAGGATGGCGAACAGGCGTTCGACGTACTGGTCCTGTTTCAGCTGGGCGGCCGCCTGGCGACGGGCATGCAGGTCACCGCGCTTGGCGAGCGTGACCAGCTTTTCGATGATCGGACGCAGTTCCTTGGCCTTGGGCAGCGTGGTCTTGATCTGCTCGTGCTCGATCAGCGAGCCGGCCATGTTGGCGAACAGCGCCTTGCGGTGTTCGTGGGTACGGTTCAGGCGGCGCAGGCCTGCGTTGGACCTGCGTCGTTGGGGCGGAATTGCCCATGGGTTCCCCGGCAGACCGGGCATTCTGTAGGGTGGGCAAGTTGCCCACCCTACAATTCTCAGAACTGGTCCTCGAACCGCTTGGCGAGGTCCTCGATGTTCTCTGGCGGCCAGTCCTCGACATCCATGCCAAGGTGCAGACCCATGCCCGAGAGCACTTCCTTGATCTCGTTCAGGGACTTGCGGCCGAAGTTCGGGGTGCGCAGCATCTCGGCCTCGGTCTTCTGGATCAGATCGCCGATGTAGACGATGTTCAGAAGCAGCGGGTTGAACTCGAGACCCGAGTCGATCTCGCCGGCCTTGGCCGATTCCGGTTCTTCGAAGTTCACGAAGATCGACAGCTGGTCCTGCAGGATGCGCGCGGCATAGGCCACGGCGTCATCCGGCGTCAGCGAGCCGTCGGTTTCGATCTTCATCGTCAGCTTGTCATAGTTGTCGGCTGCGACATAGCCCTTGCCGGTCGAAACCGTCAGTTCCATGAACACATCGGCGCCGTCGTCGAGGTGGCAGATCACGTGATCCTTGTTCAGGATCTCGATCCCGTTGGATTCCGAGATGTCACCCGCGGTCACGACGCCCGGGCCCTTGGCCGAGATCGACAGGCGCTTTGGCCCTTCGACGTCCATCTTGATGCTGACGCCCTTGAGGTTCAGCACGATGTCGGTCACGTCTTCACGCACACCGGCCACCGACGAAAACTCGTGCAGGACGTTGTCGATCTGGACTGAGGTGATCGCCGCGCCTTGCAGCGACGACATGAGCACGCGGCGCAGCGCGTTGCCCAGGGTCAGGCCGAACCCGCGCTCCAGCGGCTCGGCGATGACGGTGGCGGTGCGCGCGGCATCGGCCCCCGGCTTCACGACAAGCTGCGTCGGCTTGATGAGTTCCTGCCAGTTCTTGTGGATCATTCTGAAGCCCCTATTCTTGTCCGCTGCCGATGTCCGAAAGCAGGCGGACGCCCGAGGATCGTAAACGACGAAAACCGGGCCGCGAGGGGTGGTCCCCGCGACCCGGTCGAAATCAATGCCTTAAACGCGGCGACGCTTCGGCGGGCGGCAACCGTTGTGCGCCAGCGGGGTTACGTCGCGGATCGAGGTGATCTGGAAGCCAACGGCCGCCAGGGCGCGCAGCGCCGATTCACGGCCTGAACCCGGACCCTGGACTTCAACCTCAAGCGTGCGGACGCCATGTTCCTGAGCCTTGCGGCCAGCGTCTTCGGCGGCCATCTGGGCGGCGTAGGGCGTCGACTTGCGCGAGCCCTTGAAGCCCATAGTGCCCGAGGACGACCACGAGATCGCGTTGCCCTGCACGTCCGAGATCAGGATCTTGGTGTTGTTGAACGACGAGTTCACATGCGCCACGCCAGCGGCGATGTTCTTGCGTTCTTTCTTCTTGCCGCGGGCGGCCTTGGTATCGCGTGCCATTCGTGTCAGCCCCCCTTATTTCTTCTTGCCGGCAATGGCCTTTGCGGGGCCTTTGCGGGTGCGGGCGTTGGTGTGCGTGCGCTGGCCGCGGACCGGCAGGCCCTTGCGGTGACGGAGGCCCCGGTAGCAGCCCAGGTCCATCGACGGTCAGGTTGGCGTCGATATATTCGCGGATCGCCAGGACCTCAGCGTCGGTCAGCTGGTTCACGCGGCGGGCCTGATCGATCTTCAGCGCTTCGCAGATGGTGTTGGCCGTGTGGGGGCCGATCCCGGTGATGTAGGTGAGCGCGATCGGAACCCGTTTCGCGGTCGGAATGTTGACGCCAGCAATACGTGCCAAACGTGTCGTCCTT
>JALOTD010000156.1 GCA_025458105.1 Tabrizicola sp.
CCTCTCAGCCAATGCGCTTCTCTTGATCGTCTACACGTTTGCCGGATTCTGCGCCGCCATCGCGGGCCTGATCGTCGCCGGGGACATCCGGGGCGCCGATGCCAACAATGCGGGCCTCTGGCTAGAACTTGACGCGATCCTGGCCGTCGTGATTGGCGGCACCTCCCTCATGGGCGGGCGCTTCTCGATCCCGATGGCCGTCCTTGGGGCACTGATCATCCAGTCGATGAACACAGGCATCCTGATCTCGGGCTTCTCGCCGGAATTCAACCTGGTGGTCAAATCCGCCGTCATCATCGTGATCCTTGTCCTGCAATCGCCCCTGTCGGCCCGGATCTTCCGTCGCCAGCCCGGAGCCCCGAAATGACCCGCAGTCTTCGCCCGCTTCTGGCGACCGCCCTGATCTTCCTCTTTGCCTACATGCTGGCCGTGCTGCAGCACCCCAACATGCTGTCCACGCGCGTCCTGGGGAACTTCCTGACCGACAACGCCTTCCTGGGCATCGCGGCGGTCGGCATGACCTTCGTCATCCTGTCGGGCGGGATCGACCTGTCGGTCGGCGCGGTGATTGGGTTCACCACCGTCCTGATCGCCGTCCTGATCATGTGGCTGAACGTCCATCCCCTGCTTGCCTTCGCCTTTGCCCTGATCGTCTCGTCCGCCTTCGGCGCGCTGATGGGGGCGGCCATCCACTATCTGAAGGTGCCAAGCTTCATCGTCACGCTCGCGGGCATGTTCCTGGCGCGCGGCGGGGCATCGGTCCTCTCGCCCGACAGCATCGGGATCGAGCATTCGTTCTACACCGCCGTCCAGAAAAGCTACATCCTTCTGCCGGGCGGGGGCCGTCTCACCGTGGTGGGCATCATCATGCTGGTGGTCTTCGGCGTGGCAATCCTTCTCGCGCACCGCACGCGGTTCGGGTCAAACGTCTACGCCCTCGGCGGCTCCGAGACCTCAGCCGCCCTCATGGGCGTCCCCGTCGCCCGCACCACCATCTCGATCTACGCGCTGTCAGGCTTCCTTGCGGGCCTCGCAGGGGTGGTCTTCTCGCTCTACACCTCTGCCGGCTATTCGCTGAACGCACTCGGCGTGGAACTGGACGCCATCGCTGCTGTCGTCATCGGCGGCACGCTTCTGACCGGCGGCTACGGCTTTGTGGCAGGCACCTTCATCGGCGTCATGCTGCAAGGGCTGGTGCAGACCTACATCGTCTTTGACGGCACGCTCAGCAGCTGGTGGACGAAGATTGTGGTTGGTGTGCTTTTGTTTATGTTCATCGTGCTGCAGCGCCTGGTCTTCCGGGCCAGTCCGCGAAGAACCTGAACCACTGGACCTGATGCGATGAGCGAACCGGGGAGCCTGATCCGAACGCTCTCCGGGCGGCAAGCGGCGCGGAACTACCATTCCTACGTCATCAACGAGGTCGGCCGCGCCATCGTCGCGGGCGAAATGCCGGTGGGCTCCAGCCTGCCCGGCGATGCAGAGATGATGGATCGCTTCGGCGTCTCGCGCACCGTGCTGCGCGAGGCGCTGAAGACGCTGGAGGCGAAGGGCCTGGTCGAGGCCCGCGCCAAGGTCGGCACCCGCGTACTGCCGCAATCGCGCTGGAACCTCTTCGACCGGCAAATCCTTGCGTGGAAACTGGAATGCGGCCCCTCGGCCAGCTTTCTTGCCGCCTTTCAGGACATTCGCACCAGCCTGGAAGTGCAGGCCGCACGCCAGGCAGCACATCACCGCGAGGCCGAACATGTGCGGCTCTTGCGCTATTGGTTGAACCAGCGTCTTGTGATGACGTACCAGCCCGAACCCTTTGCCCTCGCCGAATTCGAACTGCACCGCGTCGTCTGCGAAGCTTCGGGCAACCCATTCCTGCGCGCCTCGTCCGCCATGCTGGAATTCGGGGCAGCCGTTTCAGTCAAGGCCAGGCTTCTGCCGGATGGGTCGGCCCCGCCGGAAGGCCTCGCCATGGACCGACAGCCGGTCTATGAGGCGCTTGTCCTGGCCGTCGAACAGGGCGACCCGGACCGCGCCGCAGCCGCGATGGCAGATCTGATGCCATTTGTTGATCATCGGTCAGAACCTCCGACTTCCCTGACCTGAGTCAATGCGACCAGTGACTGCCTGATGCACACTCCGTGCTGAAGGAGAGCTGGCATGATCGATTTGCCGACATCCGGGCCCAAACCTGTGATCTGGGCGAAGGGACTGGGAAAGGTCTACCGCAACGGCGCTTTGGAGGTTCACGCTCTGCGCGGCGTCGACTTTGCCGCGGCAAAGGGCGAATTCGTCGTGATCCTTGGTCCGTCCGGGTCAGGCAAATCCACGTTCCTGAACATCATCGGCGGGCTGGACCGGGCCAGCTTTGGCGAGGCTTGGTTCAACGACCATCAGCTGACCGCGCTGGATGAATCCGGCCTGACCCAGTATCGCCGCGACCACGTGGGCTTTGTCTTCCAGTTCTACAACCTTGTTCCCAGCCTGACTGCACAGGAAAACGTTCGTCTGGTGACCGAGATCGCGCGCAACCCCATGTCGCCCGATGCAGCGCTTGACCTTGTCGGCCTTGCCGACCGCCGCAACCATTTTCCGGCACAGCTGTCCGGGGGCGAACAGCAGCGCGTTGCCATCGCCCGGGCGATCGCCAAGAACCCCGAGGTGCTTCTCTGCGACGAACCGACGGGCGCCCTGGATTCCGCAACCGGGGTGCGGGTGCTGGAAGCGCTGACCGAGGTCAATCGCCAGATCGGCGCGACGACCCTCGTCATCACTCACAACGCCGCCATTCGCGACATCGCCGACCGAACGGTCCGCTTTGCCGATGGCCGCATCGTGGACGATGCGCGCAACACCCGGCGCAAAGCCCCGACCGAGGTCAGTTGGTGATGCCACCCCTGCGCCAGAAGGTCCTGCGCGATCTTGTCCGGCTCTGGGCGCAAGTCTTGGCGATTGCCCTCGTCCTTGCCTCGGGCGTCGCCACGCTCATCCTGGGCAGCGGGGCCTATGCTTCGCTCAACCAGACACGGGCGCGCTACTATCAGGACAATGGCTTTGCCGATGTCTTTGCCGATGTGGTCCGCGCCCCGCTTGCCCTGATGGGTGAGATTTCGGCTATCAACGGCGTCCTGCAGGCCGAAGCGCGGATCGTGAAGCTTGGCCTTCTGGACTTGCCCGACATGATAGAGCCGGGCGCAGTGATGCTGGTGTCTGCTCCGCAGGACGAACGAACAGGCCTGAACCGGCTGCATCTACGCCTAGGGCGATTGGCCGACCCGGCGAGAAGCGACGAAGCGGTGATCTCGGAAGGCTTTGCTCAGGCCCACGGTTTGCAGCCGGGCGACAGCTTGTCGGTCCTGATGAATGGCCAGCGGCAACAGTTGCGGATCACTGGCATAGCGCTGTCACCCGAATTCATCTATGCCCTTGGCCCTGGCGACATGATGCCCGACCCGCGCCGCTTCGGCATCGTCTGGCTCTCGCGGTCAGCCTTGGCGGCAGCCTATGATCTTGACGGTGCATTCTCGAATGTTGTGCTGACGCTCGCCCCAGGCGCAGCCGAGGCCGCGGTCATTGCCGAGCTGGACCGCATCACCGCTCCGTGCGGCGGCTCTGGCGCAACCGGGCGCAAGGATCAGCTGAGCCATGCGTTTCTTGACGCCGAACTGCAGCAGATGGGGGCCATGGTCCGCGTGCTGCCACC
>JALOTD010000157.1 GCA_025458105.1 Tabrizicola sp.
GATTTCACCTCCTCCATGGCCGTCCTCTCCCTCATGGGCCCGAAATCGCGCGAGATCCTGTCCCGACATTCCCCCGATGACCTGACCAACGCGGGCTTCCCCTTCGGCACCGCCCGCTGGATCAGTGTGGCGCACTGCCCCGTCCTCGCCCTCCGCGTGACCTACGTGGGCGAACTCGGCTGGGAGCTGCACATGCCAACCGAGGTCGCCGTCACCGTCTATGAGGCCCTCATGTCCGGCCCGGACGCCCCGACGCTCGCCGGCTACCGCGCAATTGAAACCCTGCGCTTGGAAAAGGGCTACCGCGCCTGGGGAGCCGACATCGGCCCCGACCACACCCCGGTCGAAGCGGGCCTTGCCTGGGCCGTGAAGATGAAATCCGGCGTGGACTTCATCGGCCGCGACGCCGTCGCCGCGCAGCTGGCCGGTGGAGTGAAAAAGCGCCTCGCCACCTTTACCGCCGACCCCTCCGTCATCCTTCTGGGGCGCGAGACGATCTACCGGAACGGCGAACGTGTCGGCTGGCTGTCGTCGGGCGGCTATGGGCATACGATCAGGAAAAGTATCGGCCTAGGCTACGTGCGCCACACGGGCGGCGTGTCAGAAGATTTCGTTCTTTCAGGCAGTTACGAGTTGGAAGTCGCCTCAGAACGCGTACCTGCAGAGGTCGTCATGGCCCCGCTCTACGACCCGCAGAACCTGCGCGTCAAAAGCTGATTTCATCTTTGCGGAAATATCCCACGGGGGTCTGGGGGTGTGAAACCCCAAGTCCTACCCATCAAACCGCGTCGCCCCCCGGCGCTTTTCGTCCACCGGCTGCGTCAGGACCACCGCCTGATGCGCGCGCTGGTCGCAGTTCGCGCGCGGGCAGATGCGGCAGTTGATCCCGATCGGCACCATCCGTGCGGCGGGGACGGAAAAGCCCTCGGCATAGCCGATCTCGGCCGCATGATCGACGGTGCAGCCCATCGCAACCGCCAGCCGGTTGTCCTGCGCATGCCGGATCCAGGTCGGCCGGTCCACCGTGCGCGAAAAGACGAAATATTGGGATTTGTCTGGCATCTCAACGAATTGCGGGACGATCTTTCCTGGAGTTCGGAAGCTTGTATGCACATCCAGCCGCGGGCAGGCCCCACCGTACTCGGCCAGGTGAAAATCGGTCGCATTGAACCGCTTGGTCACGTTCCCGCCCTTGTCGATCCTGAGGAAGAAGAACGGCACACCCTGCGCCCCTTCGCGTTGCAGCGTCGTTGCCCGGTGGCAGGCTTGCTCGAAACTGACGCCAAAGCGCGTCGCGATATGGTCAAGGTCGTATTTCGTCGCCCGCGCCTCGGCCAGAAAGGCCGCATAGGGCATCAACACTGCCGCCGCGAAGTAGTTTGCCAGTTCCACCCGCAGCCGCGCCACCCCACGCGGATCGTTGATCCCTGACCGGTCCACCAACCCATCGAGGAGCGCCCGCTGTTCCAGAAGCCCGCACATATGCACCAGCTGGAAGGTCCGGTTCGTGTGGTCCAGCGCCTCGGACAGAAGGATCTCCCGCCGTCCCTCGTCATACTGGCGCAGCGTGTCGGGCAGATCCTCCACCCGCGCAAGCCGCACCGTGATCCCAAGCCGGTCACGCAGCCGCGCCTTCAGGGCCGAATAAACCTCGTCCCGATCGACCGGGGTGGGCCAGAACCGTTCTGCCGCCTCTTCCAGGTCGCGAAAATGGTTGCGATGCCGGCGAAAGACCGTGTGCACCGCTGCCTCGGGGGTCGAGGCGACGGTGACCGCATCCCCTTCGGCCCGCGCGAGAAGCTGGTCGTTCGCCGCCTGCCACGCGCGATGCAGCCGCAGGAAAGCCCCAGCTAGGTCCGGCGCATGCACCAGCGCGGCCCGCAACTGCGGCAGATCGGGCCGTGTCTCGAAGATCGGGTCCTGCAAGGCGGCGCGCAGGTCGGCCAGCTGGCTCGCCCCGTCCTCCTCCATGATCTCGCGCCAGTCGACGCCGTAAGCCTCGAACAGCCGCAGAAGCACCTGAACCGAGACCGAGCGCTCGTTGTTCTCCAGCAGGTTCACATAAGACGCGCTGATCCCCAGCGCCTTGGCCATCGCGCCTTGCGTCTCGCCGCGTTCCAGCCGCAACCGCCGCAAATGCGGCCCGATGAAGGTCTTCTGCATACCGCCGCACACAATCCATCTTCTGTCATGTTTACAATATTACAGAAAATTCAATCTGTAAATTCTCGCATTCACAGCGAAACCCGCTTTGCCTTTGCACATCGCCCGACCGGTGGCATCGAACCGGCATCAACGGAGGAACCCATGCGCACCGGAACCAATCATCTCTTCATCCCAGGGCCCACCAACGTGCCCGAACCCGTCCGCCGCGCGATGAATGTCGCGATGGAGGATCAGCGCGGGCCCGAGTTCGGCAAGCTTGGCCTTGGCCTTGTGGCCGACCTCAAGCGCATCTTCCGCACGGAAACGGCCCGCGTCATCCTTTACCCCGGCTCCGGCACCGGCGCGTGGGAGGCCGCGATCACCAACACGCTCAACCCCGGCGACCGCGTCCTGATGGCGCGGCACGGCCAGTTCTCTACCCTCTGGGCGGAAATGGCCACGCGCCTCGGCCTTGATGTCGAGGTAATCGACGTGGCCTGGGGGGCAGGGGCCCCGGTCAGCGAATTCGCCCGCCGCCTTGCCGCCGACCGCAAGGGCGCGATCAAGGCGGTCTTCGTCACCCATAATGAGACCGCAACCGGCGTCACCAGCGACGTGGGCGCCGTTCGCCGCGCGCTCGACGATTGCTTCCACGAGGCGCTTCTCTTCGTCGATGGCGTCTCGTCCGTCGGCTCCATCGACTTCCGGATGGACGACTGGGGCGTCGATCTGGCGGTCACCGGCAGCCAGAAGGGCCTGATGTGCCCGGCGGGCCTGGGCATTCTGGCGGTCAGCCAAAAGGCGCTGAAAGCGTCCGAGACCAGCACCATGCGCCGCGCCTATTTCGAGTTCCGCGATTTCGCGATGCTCGCCGACACCGGCTATTTCCCTTACACGCCGCCGACGCAACTCCTCCACGGCCTGCGCGCCGCCCTTGACCGCATCCATGCCGAGGGGCTGGACAACGTCCTCGCCCGCCATGCCCATCTTGCCGAAGGCGTGCGCCGGGGCGTGGCGGCCTGGGGCCTGCAGACCTGCGCCGAGCACCCTTCGCTGGCGTCGAACACCGTCACCGCAATCCGTGTACCCGAAGGCGTGGATGCCCGCGACGTCATCCGCATCGCCTATGAACGCTACAACACCTCGCTCGGCTCGGGCCTGTCTCGGCTTGCGGGCAAGGCCTTCCGCATCGGCCATCTGGGCGACCTGAACGAAGGCATGTGCCTGACCGCGCTGGCCGTTGCCGAGATGGCGCTGGTCGAGGCGGGGGCGGATGTGACGCTCGGGTCGGGCGTTGCTGCCGCGCAAGAATGGTATGCACAAGGCCGCAAGGCGCAGATGCAGATCGCAGCAGAATAACAGAAAGATCAATAAGATGAGCCACACTCTTCACCCGCTGCGTCGGCAGCGGCTCCAGCGGTCTGAACTCGCGGTGCCGTCGTCCAACCCGTCGATGATCGACAAGGCCGCCAACGGCCCCGCTGACTATGTCTTCCTGGACCTGGAAGACGCCGTCGCCCCGCCCGAAAAGGAACAGGC
>JALOTD010000158.1 GCA_025458105.1 Tabrizicola sp.
AGGTCTGCACTTCGCGCTGTCCACCGCGCTCTTCTTCGCGGCCATCGCCCACGGCCTTGCCGCCATCTTCAACCAGTTTGTCCGCAAGGACGGCACGCTTGCGCGGATGATCCCCGCGCTGCGGAAGGGGTGACGCATGTCTGCCACGGTCACGCAGTCCCGAGCCTGGTCCATCGCCCTCTGGGTCATCCGCGTCCTTGTGGCGATCCCGTTCTTCCTTGCGGCCTGGCTGGAGGGGATGTCATCGCCCGAGACCCTGGCGGCACTGGATCTGGTCTGGATCCCCGACGCGCCGCTGTGGCTGGTGCGGCTGGTGGCGGGGATCGAGGGGCTGGCAGCCCTGGGCCTGATCCTGCCGGGCCTTGTGCGACTGCCGCCCGCCACCGTCACCGTCGCAGCCCTCGTCCTCCTGGTCATCCAGATCGCCGCCCTTGGGCTTGACCTTGCCGCAGGCAGCCTAAGCGATCTGCCGGTCAAGGCGGTGATCCTGGCGCTGACCCTCATCATCCTCTGGGCGCAACTGCGCCGCGGCAGCATCGCCTAACCGCCGCCATGACCCTGACCCACCACATTCTTCCCGCCCGATCCGGCCAGACCCGCAGCCTTGTGGTGCTGCTGCACGGCTTTGGATCACAGGGGCAGGACATGCTGGGGCTGGCCAGGACCCTGTCCATGGCGCTGCCCGACACCACCTTCCTTGTCCCCGACGCACCAGATGCCGCCCCGGGCCGCCCCGGCGGGTGCATGTGGTACACCATCCCCGAACTCGGCCTCTCTACCGCCGCGGAAGCCGACCTGCGCCTGCAAGCCTCGGCCCGCAAACTCGACACTTTCCTTGACGATCAACTTGCCGCCCACGGCCTGCCCGCCGCCGCCATGGCCCTGCTCGGCATTTCGCAAGGCGCAGGGCTGGCCTACGAGGTCGCCCCCCGCCGCCGCGACCAGCTCGCCGGTGTCGTCGCAATTTCTGGACGGATGAAACGGAAAGGCACCCTTGCGGCCGAGGTCGGCAGCAAGCCACCCTTCCTGATCTTGAACGGGGCTAAAGACAATCTGCTGTCCACGGACGAAACCGCCCAGACCGCGACCGCCCTCTCCCAGGTTGGCATCCCGGCAATGCGGATCATCATGGCAGGTGTCGGACACGGCATCTCGGACGATGGCATTGGCGCCGCACGTGATTTCTTGAAGAGCGTCCTGCATGCTGCAACCTGAGGGACCTACAATCTATTGAAACACCTACTTCGGTTGACCGTCCTCTTTGGGCTTAGGGGAACCGATGGCGTTGTCGGAAGAAACTGGTTTGAGGCGACCAGGGTGCCCGACCGGCCTTCCGAACGACCAGACGCTCCCCTTTTCCGGTACTTCAAGACAATCCCTGAGATCATCCGCCTCGCGGTGACGCCCTGCCGTCCCTTTCCTTTGTCCCTTCGAAACGTCGAGGTCATCTTGCACGAGCGTGGCACCGAGATCAGCCACGCGACCTTGCGTTTCTGATGGAACAGGTTCGACCCGATATCTGCCGCTGAGATCAGGGGTCGAAGGGTAGAGGGGAGATGCGCGTGCCGTCAATTGCAATGGCTTTTCGACGAGGTCTACGTGACGTTCAATGGCTTAACCCAGTACCTTTGGCGGGCCTTTGATCACGAGGGCGCGGCGCTGGAAAGTTTCTTCATCGAGACGCGTGATCGCAAAGCAGCGCTGAAATTCCTTTAGAAACCGATGAAGCGCCACGTTCGACCCGAGACCATAGTGACGGAGCCGTTCAGGTCCTACGGCGCTGCGCCGAAAGACCTTGGCCGCGGTCATGACCGCGAGATGCGACGCTGGCCCAATAACAGGGCCGAGAACTCGCACCTGCTGTTCCGACGACGAGAGCGGGCCATGTTGCGGTTCCGGCGCATGCATAGTTTACTTACGTTCGCCGCAGTCCATGCATCGGTCCACAACTACTGTCTGCCGGAGCGCCATCTTCAAGATCGCAACGCCTAGAAGCTAATCCGCGCGGCCTTCTCTCCGCCCAATCGAAAGCTGGGAATGGGGTAACGAAGACTGGTTCGCATTCGTCTGACAGCACCCGGTCGCCCGTTGACCTCGAAACCCAGCAGCAGAAACTGACCAAGGCGAGCGTCTAGGAAATCTGGGGCACTTCACGTTTCGAAGCCAAAGTTTAGGGAATTGGATGCCGATAATCGGATTTGGTGGGATAAAGATGGACACACCACTCCACGCATCAAGCGGGTTCCATCCGAAGCCAAGCAGGGTGTGCGCACAAAGTCAGGTCTGCATGCGTCTAACAGCACTCAGGCTTCGGCTTGTCCTCGGGCTCTTGCCGCTCGGCCTTCCGGGTTGGCGCGCACGGGGGCAGCTGCCACGACCCCGGAATGTTGCCCTGTTGACGCCGGGACCGAAGTGCTGATCTTTGGGGGCGCGCGATAAAGGACGTAACAACAATGAAATTTCCAGCAGCCCTGGCGGTGATGCTCTTGACCGGACCGGCCCTTGCTCAGGACGAAGCGGGCCGGGTGATGAACGGCCAGACGTTCGGGGCCTGGACGGTCAGCTGCGAGGCTATTGCGGCAGGGGAGACTGTCTGTGTCCTGAACCAGCAATTGGTGCGGGACACCGATCAGGCGTTTCTGGCCCAATTCCTGGCCCTTTGGTCGGACGATGGGACCAAGCGCTATATTCTGGCCCGCGTGCCCGTCGGGGTCTACTTGCCATTCGGCATGGCCCTGCAGCCCGAGGTGCCCGACGGCGAGGCCACCCTTCGGCAGATGATCTGGCAATCCTGCAATGGCCAGGTGTGCGAGGCGCTTGTCGAATTCGGCCCCGAAGAGATCGCATCCTTCGTCGGACCGGACATCGCGATCCTGGCCAGCTATCAGCCGAGCCTGGGGAAGGATCCGGTGGTGTTCAGGTTCTCGATGGATGGCCTGGTCGATGGAATGGATGCGCTGCATCCGGACAAATAGGTGCCTTTGGCAACGTCTGCGTTCGCGGATACCCTCCGGCCGTCCCTCGATCTTGGCCAGAGGCGAGAAGACCAGGGCCCACGCAAGTCTGGCCCAGCGGTTCGTCTGATTGCGACCCGACAAAATGGCACTGCATCGCGCCAGGGGGAATGGTTGCGACAGCTGATGGCTTGCCCCCAGCTCTGTCACGGTGACATTGACGCACATGTCCCTGATCCGGCGTTCCTCTGTCAGATGATCCTCGGTTGCAACGAAAGCGACAAAGGCCGTCTTCCACTGGGCAATGGATTTCGGATCGGCCTTTGTGTGCAACATCGCGACAAGGCAGGCATTCATGCGCTGGGCCACATCCCCACATCCAGCGCTTCCAATCACCGGGGCAGGCTTTGCACATCGATCGATGGCGCCGGGAGCGAGTGATTGGCGATGGTCACGATCTGGTAATTGGTGGTCAGCCGGGTCTATCACCTGGATCGTGTGTATGAGCGTGTGGAAGAGAAGCTGCGGGCCTGTGGGGCGCATGTTGAGCGTATCGCGGGATGACGGACGCGCGGTTTCAGGACGGGGGCGAAGGGCCCTTGCGGCTTGTGGCGCAGGATGTCGACGACCTGAAGGTCATCTCGGCCCTGGTGCAGGACGCGGTGCTGCCGGTGACCGAGCTGAAGCTC
>JALOTD010000067.1 GCA_025458105.1 Tabrizicola sp.
GCCGTGCGCGAAAAGATGTGGGGTCAGAAGTTCCCGAACCTGACCGGGGGCATGGCCGAGATGCTGCCGAACCACCACCTGACCAAGCCCGTGCTGATCGGCGAGATCCGCGCCGACGGCCAGTTCGACATCATCAGCCAGACCGAACCGGTCCCCGGCGACGCCTGGACCGACTTCCTGCCGGAATCGGCGGTGCTCGACTCCAACTGGAAGGACCTCCAGTGCGGGATGTACAACACCGAGACCAAGACCTGCGTCCAGCTGACCTCGAACTACTAAGCTGACCTGACCGACCAGGCACCTCCCCTCCCCCATCGTGGGGAGGGGATGGGGGTGGGGGGCCCAGCGCCCGCCACCCGGCCCGTCCTTTCCCAAGAAAGCCCCCGGACGCCCCATGCGCCTGACCGCCCTTCTCCTCGCGGCCCTCTGCCTTTTGCCGGTCCCGGCCCTTTCGCAAGAGGCCGCCCGGATTGTCGAGGAAAACCGCGACCAGATCGAAAAGCCCTCGCGCCAGACCATCGGGCCGGTGATCGCCGAACTGGCGGGCAGCGGCGATGCGATGGCCGATGACATCCTGTCAGCCTGGGCCGACAAGCGGCTGGTGATCCGCAAGTCCGACGATGCAATGTTTGTCGCAGTCCCCGAGGGCGACGGCTTCGCGCTGACTGCGCTGGACGGGACGCCCTCCGGCACGGCCGCAAAGGGCGACCTGACGGAACTCAAGCCCAATGCCGGGGTGCGCGGTCTGATCGAGACGGCGCTGGTGCAGTTTACCCTGTCCGATCCCGACCCCTCCCGCCGGGCCGAGGCGCTGACCTCCATCGCCCGCGACCCCACGGCGGAGGCTTTGGAGCCGCTGCGCGCCTCGCTGGTCACCGAACAGGACCCGACGCTGAAGGCGCAGAAGGAACGGTTGGAACGCTTCCTGACCCTGCGCTTCGACCCTGATCCTGCGGCCCGCATCGCCGCCATCGAATCCTTGGGCGCCGACATCTCGCTGGACACCCGCGCGGCGCTGAATCCGCTGGTCACCACGACTCGCGTCGCGGCAGTGGGCGAGGCCGAGGGCAACATCGCCCGCGAACTGACCGTCGGCCGCGACCTGACCGAGATCGAGGCTTATGATCTACTGGTTGCGGCGGGCCTCGCCCCCGCCCGCCTGACGCTGGAGGAACAACGCGCAGCCCTGGTCGCCAACATTGTAAACGGGACCGTCGGCGGCATCCCGGTGGCCGAGCTGGACCGGCAAGAGGCCCGCGACCGCGCTTATACCGCGCTTGAGGTGGGCGGCACCGTCCCCACAGCCGCCACTGATGACGAGGTTGCAGCGGCACTGGCCGCCCATCGCTTCTTCGACGTCTACGCCGAGCCCGACGCTACTGTCACCCTCGCCGCGACCCAGGCGCTGGAAAGCATCGACCGCAAGGTTGCCGCGATGCAGGCCGCCGACCTGGGCCTCGACGCCCTGTCGCTGGCTGCGATCTACTTTCTGGCCGCGATTGGCCTCGCCATCACCTTCGGCGTCATGGGCGTCATCAACATGGCGCATGGCGAGTTCATCACCATCGGCGCCTACACCGGCTTTGTCGTGCAGCTCTTCGTGCCCGACTACACGCTCTCGATCCTCATCGCCCTCCCGCTCGCCTTCGCCGTCACCTTCGGCGCCGGGGTCGCCATGGAGCGACTGGTCATCCGCCACCTCTATAAGCGTCCCTTGGAGACGCTCCTCGCCACCTTCGGCATCTCTATCGCGCTCCAGCAGATCCTGAAGAACGTCTTCGGCACGCAAGCCCGCCCCCTGACCGCCCCCGGCTGGCTGGACGGCGCGCTAGAGTTCAACGACGTCGTCTCGATCAGCTACATCCGCATCGCGATCTTCGTCCTGGCGCTGATCTTCCTTGCCTTCTTCCTCTACCTGATGAAGCGCACCCGCCTTGGCCTTGAGGTTCGTGCGGTGACGCAGAATCCGGCAATGGCCGCCAGCATGGGCATCAACCCCGACCGCATCAACATGCTGACCTTCGGCCTTGGCTCCGGCATCGCCGGTATCGCAGGCGTCGCCATCGGCCTTTACGCCAAGGTCACCTCCGAAATGGGCGCGGACTATATCGTCCAAAGCTTCATGACTGTCGTCGTCGGCGGCGTCGGTAACGTCTGGGGCACGCTTGCGGGGGCCACGATGATCGGCTCCCTGCAGAAGGTGATCGAGTTCCTTAACCCCTCGAACACCCTTGCCGCCCAGACCTACATGATCCTCTTCATCATCCTCTTCATCCAGTTCCGCCCCCGGGGGATCATCGCCCTCCGCGGCCGCGCGGCGGGAGACTGACATGACCCGCAGCTTCTTTGCCCGCAACCCCTCGGCGCTCATCTTCATCGCCTGCCTTGCGGTGTTCACCCTGGCCGTCACCCTGATGTCCGAAGCCTTCGGTGCGGGCGTCATCTCCACCTCCTTCGTCAAGACGCTGGGCAAGACCCTCTGCCTCTGCCTCGTTGCCCTGGCGATGGACCTGATCTGGGGCTATGCGGGGATCCTTTCCCTTGGGCACATGGCCTTTTTTGCCCTCGGCGGCTACATGATCGGCATGTGGCTGATGTATGCGCGGACCGAGGAAATCGTGGTCCAGGCCCTGGCGCAGGGTGGCCTTCCCGCCACGCCCGAGGAGATAACGCAAGGCATCGCCACCCAGATCTTCGGCGTTGTCGGCTCCTCCGACCTGCCCGCCATCTGGTCTTTCGCGCACTCGCTGCCTTTGCAACTAATCCTTGCGCTCGCCGTCCCTGGCCTTCTGGCGCTGATCTTTGGCTGGCTCGCCTTCCGCAGCCGCGTGACCGGCGTGTACCTGTCGATCCTGACGCAGGCGATGACCCTCGCCCTCGCGCTGTACCTCTTCCAGAACGACTCCGGGCTTCGCGGCAACAACGGCCTTTCCGGCCTGCAAAACGGTTCTTCTGGGCGTCGGCCTTCGCCCTCGGCGTGGGCTACCTGACGCTGAACTGGGTCGTCTCCGGCAAGTTCGGATCGGTCATCCGCGCGATCCGGGATGACGAGGCGCGTGTCCGCTTCCTTGGCTACCCGGTGGAGGTCTACAAGCTTTTCGTCTTCACCCTGACCGCGATCATCGCCGCGCTCGCGGGCGTGCTCTACTATCCGCAGGCGGGCATCATAAACCCGGCGGAACTGGCCCCCATCGCCTCGATCTATCTTGCCGTCTGGGTCGCCATCGGCGGGCGCGGTCGTCTGTACGGCGCGGTCATCGGCGCGGCCTTCGTCTCGCTTCTCTCCTCTCTCTTCACCTCCGGCCGCCTGCCGGACATCCCCCTTGGGCCCTTCAGCCTGAACTGGGTCGACTGGTGGCTCGTCATCCTCGGCCTCAGCTTTGTCGCAGTCACCCTCTTCGCCCCCAAAGGCATCGGCGGCCTCTTCGACAAGCTGCAACACATCGTGACGCCTGACCGCAAAGGCGCGCCCCTCGGCCCCGATGACGGCAGCCTGCAAGAACAAGAGGCGCAGAAATGACCGCCCTTCTTGAAGTCTCTGGCATCTCCGTCACATTCGACGGCTACCGCGCGATCAACAATCTTTCCTTCTCCATTGGCAACAACGAACTGCGCGCGATCATCGGCCCGAACGGCGCGGGCAAGACCACCTTTATGGATATCGTCACCGGCAAGACCAAACCCGACGCTGGGCAGGTCACCTTCGGCGAACGCTCGATCTCGCTTCTGGGGATGAACGAGGCAAAAATCGCCCGCGAAGGTATTGGCCGCAAGTTCCAGCGCCCGACAGTGTTCGAGGACCAGACCGTCGAGGCCAACCTGATCCTGGCGCTGAAGGCCAACCGTAGCCCCTGGCGCGTCCTCTTCTGGAAGCCCAGGGCCCCTGACTTGGTCCGCGTGCAGGCACTGGCGACTGAGGTTGGCCTTGGCGACCACCTCGCCCGCAAATCCGGCGAGCTTTCCCACGGCCAGAAGCAATGGCTGGAAATCGCCATGCTGCTGGCGCAGGAACCCCGCCTTCTCCTCGTGGACGAACCCGCCGCTGGCATGACCCCCGCCGAGCGCGAGCAGACGACGACTCTCCTTGTGAACCTGGCGAAAACCCGTGCCGTCGTGGTCGTCGAACACGATATGGAGTTCATCCGCCGCCTGAATTGCCGGGTGACCGTCCTGCACGAAGGCAGCGTCCTTGCCGAAGGCTCGCTTGATCACGTCACCCGCGATCCGCAAGTGATCGCCGTCTATCTGGGGCGCGGCTGATGCTGAGCACGACCGGACTTACCCTGCATTACGGGGGCAGCCAGATCCTGCACGGCATCGACTTTGCCGCGAAGGCGGGCGAGGTGACCTGCATCATGGGGCCGAACGGTGTCGGCAAGACGTCTTTCCTCAAGGCCCTTGCCGGAACCCACCCGAGATCTGGCGGCACGGTCACCTTGGGCGCCGAGACCCTCCCCGTTACCCGCCCGCAAGACATGGCCCGCCGGGGCCTCTCCATCGTCCCGCAGGGCCGGATGATCTTCCCGCTTCTGACCGTGCGCGAGAACCTGGAAACCGCCTTTGCCGTCCTGCCCAAGGCGCAACACCAGATCCCCGAGGAGGTCTTCACCCTTTTCCCGATCCTGAAAAGCTTCCTGCACCGGCGCGGCGGCGACCTCTCTGGCGGCCAGCAACAGCAACTTGCCATCGCCCGCGCACTGATCATGCAGCCGAAGGTCCTCCTCCTGGATGAGCCGACCGAGGGCATCCAGCCCAACATCATCCAGCAGATCGGCGAGGTGATCGACTACCTCAAGGCCAAGGGCACCATGGCCGTCGTGCTGGTCGAGCAGTACTTCGACTTCGCCTGGGCGCGGGCGGATCAGGTCTATGTCTTCCGCCGGGGCGCGGTGGCACTAGAAGGCCGCAAGGACGCGCTCGACAAGGCCATCCTTCACCGCGAGGTTTCGGTCTGACGCGCAGGCGGGATGGGGGCTTGCGTCGGGTGCGGCCCGACCCCTAGGGTCACCGAGACCCGAAGGACCCTGCCCATGCGCGTGCTTTACGACCCCGAGCCCCGGACCACCGACGACATCTTCTCGCCCAAGGAGCTGGCCGCTTTCCGCGACTACTATCAGGTGACCGAATGGCGGGGCGAAGACCGGGAGGCTTTCTATGCCCGTCACCTGCCCGACACCGAAATCCTGATCTCGCAGCAGCCGATGGACGCGACCCGCCTGGCGTTCGCGCCGAAGCTGAAAGCCATCTTCAACGTCGAGACGAACTTTCTGCCGAACATCGATTACGAGGAATGCTTCCGCCGTGGCATCCATGTCCTTGCGAGCCTCGCCCGTAACATCCACGGCGAACATGCGGCCTTCCTGCGGGGGCAGGAGAAGTGGCTTTTCGACGGCAACCGCGAATCTGAACTGCTGGCGGGCTCCACCGTCGGCATCATCGGCTTTGGCGATCTTGGCCGCGCGCTGCATCGCCTGCTTGCGCCGTTCCATTGCCGGGTGCAGGCCCATGACCCCTGGCTGCCCCCCGGCCACCTGAAGCGGCTTGGCGTGGAGCCGGTCGATTTCGACAGCCTGATGAAAAACAACCGTTTCATCTTCGTCATGGCCGCCATCACGACCGCGAACAAAGGCCTGATCGACGCCCACGCGCTGTCGCTCATGCAGCCCGGAGCGATGCTTCTTCTCATGTCCCGCGCGGCGGCCGCCGACTTTTCGGCCCTGACGGAAGCCGCCACTTCGGGCAGGATCCGCGTGGCCTCTGACGTCTTCCCGACCGAACCCCTTCCCCAGGACGACCCGATCCGCCAGACTCCAAACATGCTCTTTTCCCCGCACCGTGCGGGTGCCCTGACTTTCGCGCTCAGGGAAATCGGCACGAGGGTCTTGGAAGACATGGACCTTGTTTCGAAGGGGTTACCCCCGGTCGCCTGCCGCAGGGCCGAACGGGAGACGGTCGCGATGATGCGGTCAAAGCCGGTCGACCGCAGCTAAAGCCGCGATAGCACCAGCCCGCCCAGAACCATCCCCGCCGCGATCCGCGTGGGCGTGATCTCTCGCACAGTCATGCCCAGACTGCCGGTCGCGTCGATCACCAACGCCGCCGCCATCTGGCCAAAGACCAGGGCCGCGACAAGGGTCACCACCCCCAACGACGATACGCCCCACACGGTAACGAAAACGTACCACGCCCCCAGAAACCCGCCCGCCAGCGTCCAAACTGGAACCGATGACAGCCGCAAATACGCCCCACCCTTCCCCTGCACCACTGAGACCACCAGCAGAACCAGGAACCCCACCCCGAAGGACACCGCCGCCGCCGGGACCGGCGCGCCAAGGCCCCGGCCCAGCGCCGCGTTGATCGGCGCCTGCACCGCAATCGCCATACCGCCCAGCGCCACTGCCGCCACAGCCCACCACATGTCTGCCTCCATTCGTGTCGCCCACATCTGACCACCGCACCCGCGCCGCAACAACCCTTGCCCTGCGCACAAGATCGGTCAGATTGAGCACATAATGGCCTTCACGCTTCGCCAGCTTCAGTTCTTCGTCGCCGCCGCCGAGGCCGGGTCTGTCTCGGGCGCCGCGCGGGCCCTGTCGATCAGCCAGTCTTCGGTGACCGAGGCGATCCGGGGGCTAGAGGATGACCTGGGCGTGATCCTCTTCGATCGGCAGGCGCGAGGCCTTCTGATCACCCACAAGGGCAGCGCCTTCCTGCGCCACGCCCGCAAGATCCTGGCCGATGTGGCCACGGCCCGCAGCGCTTTTCAGGACGAGGCCGAAGCCGCGACGGGTCGATTGTCCCTGGGCGTAACCAGCCTGGTCGCGGGTTACGTCCTGTCCGATATCCTGGCGCGCTACCGCCGAGCCTTTCCCCAGATCGAGCTGAACGTGATCGAGGACAATGGCGACTATCTGCAACACCTTCTGATCGGGGGAGAGCTGGACGTTGCGGTCCTGTTGACCTCGTCCGTCAAGGATCGGCTTGCCCTGAACGTCGAGACCCTGCTCGTCTCGCCTTATCGCCTGTGGCTGCCACTTGGGCACCAACTTGCGCAACAGGAGTCGATCACTCTGGAGGAACTGGCGGGCCAGCCGCTGATCCAGCTGATGGTGGACGAGATCGAGGAGAGCACGCGACGCCTGACCGCGGCGCTGCCAGTCAAGCCACAGATCACCTTTCGCACGCGCAGCGTGGAAGCGGTCCGCAGTCTGGTCGCGACGGGCGCGGGTCTGGCGATCCTGCCCAGCCTTGTGTACCGGCCCTGGAGCCTGGAAGGCGACCGGATCGAGATCCGCGATGTCTCCGGCGATCTGCCGACGGTTCAGGTCGGGCTTGCCTGGCGCAAGGGCGCACCGATGGCAACCCCGGCGCACAACTTCGTGCGCTCGGCGCAGATTGCACGCAGCGAGGGACGGCTATGAGAATTCTTCTCCACATGGGGCAAAGCAAGACTGGCACCTCGTCGTTGCAAGAGTCGCTGACCGGGGCCGCAGATCGGCTTCGCGCAAGGCGGGTGCTCTATCCGCCGCTGACGCCGGGACGGTCGCACCATCACCTCCTGATGTCCGTGTGCGGACAGCTGGGACGCGTGCCGCCATGGCTGCTTGAGTTTCTTGGTGGGGAAGAGGCTGCGACCAAGGCCTTCAACGATCAGTGGGCCAAAGCCTGCCAGATCATTCGAGACGAGCCTATCGATCTCTTGATCCTGTCCAGCGAATTGCTGATCCATCAGACCGATGGTCAGCATAAGACCGCCCTTGCCGAGTTCTTGAAACCTTTGTCCGACGACATCACGCCGGTCGTCTACATCCGGCATCCGGTCGATCACTATCGATCCCGTGTGCAGCAATGGCTGAAGAACCGCGACCGGCCCTTTCCGCCCTGGGACCTGAAGCTGCGGCAGGCCATTCTCGACACCGAGGCAGCCTTTGGCCAGCGTGCCGAACTGGTGACATTCGACCGCAAGACCTTGCACGGTGGCGACATCATTCAGGACTTTGCCCTGCGGTTTCTTCAGCCTTATGTGAAGCCGGGGGAGTTACCGTCGGTGCGCAGGAACGTGGGCCTTTCGGCCGAAGCCCTGGTGTTGATGTCGCAAATCCGCGCGGAAATGGGCGGCACTTACGAGGCCGCCAGGCAGGTCGTGCACCTGATCCGCTTGCTGGAAAAGCTAGATATCAGCGACCCGCCGTCGCAACCCTTTACCCTGGTGCCCGAAGTTGCCGAAATGGCCCTGCGCACGGCCACGGGCCACCGCTGGCTTGTCGAGACCGGTCGCTTGCAGATACCGGGGCTTGACCTTGACCGGGTCGATGGCGCACCGGTGCCCGAGTGGATGCGGACGGCTGCACCTACAAGCTTGATCCTGCATGATCCCGATCGACTGAAGCGGCTGCGCGAGGCGGTCAAGCGCCATCAGTCGAAGCTGGCCAAGCGGCAGAGTGGCGCTGACCCATCGGAAAAACCGAAACCTCGCATCCAAGATTTGTTATTGCGATTCCTGTTCGGCAAACTAGCGTCACTCCAGGACCGGAATACCGGCGCTGTCCCGCAACGGACCTCGTCCGTTCAGGGCTTATCACAGGGAGAACGCAATGAAGACCATTAAGATGGTGGCATGTTCGACGCTGGCACTGGTGACGGGGCTTGGCCCAGTCCTTGCCCAGGTGACCGAGATCGGCGCGCCGGAGGGCCAGGTGAACATCGTCGCCTGGCCGGGCTATATCGAGCGCGGCGAGACGATGAAGGAATTCGACTGGGTCACCAAGTTCGAGGCCGCGACCGGTTGCAAGGTCAACGTCAAGACCGCGAACACCAGTGACGAGATGGTCGCGCTGATGAACGAGGGCGGGTTCGACCTGGTGACCGCGTCGGGCGATGCCAGCTTGCGGCTGGTGGCGGGTGATCGCGTGCAGCCGATCAACATCGACCTGATCCCGTCGTGGTCGACGGTGGACGACCGCCTGAAATCCGCGCCCTGGCACACGGTCGACGGCGTCCATTACGGCGTGCCCTACATGTGGGGGCCGAACGTCCTGATGTACAACACCGAAGTCTTCAAGGAGCCGCCGACCAGCTGGAACGTGGTGTTCGAGGAGATGACGCTGCCCGACGGCCAGTCGAACAAGGGCCGCGTGCAGGCCTATGACGGGCCGATCCACATCGCCGACGCGGCGCAGTACCTGATGTTCCACAAGCCGGAACTGGGCATCACCTCGCCCTACGAGCTGAACGAGGATCAGTACAAGGCCGCGCTCGACCTTCTGCGCCAGCAACGGACCCTGGTCAGCCGCTACTGGCACGATGCCTTCATCCAGATCGACGACTTCAAGAACGAAGGCGTGGTCGCTTCGGGCTCCTGGCCGTTCCAGCGTAACCTCTTGCAGTCGGACAACCAGCCCATCGCCAGCGTGATCCCGCAGGAAGGCGCGACCGGCTGGGCCGATACGACGATGCTGCAGCTACCTGTGGATGGAGCACACCCTGTCCTCGAACCTGCAGGCCGACCTGGCGGTCTGGTTCGGGGCGAACCCGGCGGTTCCGGCCGCCTGCACCGATGGCCGCGGCATGTCGACGGCCGAGACCTGCACCGCGAACGGGATGGACGATTTCGAGAAGATCCGGTTCTGGACCACCCCGGTGTCGAACTGCTCGCAAGGAGAAGGCGCCTGCGTGCCCTATTACCGCTGGGTCTCGGACTACATCGGCGTGATCGGCGGGCGTTGATCCCTTGAACAAGGGTGGGCGGATCGCCCACCCTACCTTCTCTTGCCAGAGGTGCGCTGTAGCGCACCCTACGGACATGTCATGACCGCAGCCGTCGAATTCCAGAACGTCTCGCGCCACTTCGGCACCGTCAGGGCCGTCGACGGCGTGGACCTGACCATTGCCGAGGGGTCGTTCTTCGCGATGCTCGGGCCGTCGGGGTCGGGCAAGACCACCTGCCTGCGGCTGATCTCGGGGTTCGAGAAACCGACCAGCGGCGCGATCCGCATCTTTGGTGAGGATGTGTCGCAGACCCCCCCGCACCTGCGCAACGTGAACACGGTGTTTCAGGACTATGCGCTCTTCCCGCACATGAACGTGCGCGACAACGTGGCCTATGGGCTGATGGTGAAGGGCATGGCCAAGGGTCCGCGCCTGCGGAAGGCCGAAGAGATGTTGTCGCTGGTGAAGCTGGACGACTACGGCGACCGCAAGCCTGCGCAGCTGTCCGGGGGCCAGCGGCAGCGGGTGGCGTTGGCCCGTGCCTTGGTGAACGAGCCGCGCGTGCTGCTCCTCGACGAACCGCTGGGCGCGCTGGACCTGAAGCTGCGCGAGGCGATGCAGGACGAGCTGAAAGCCTTGCAGAAACGCCTGGGTCTGACCTTCGTCTTCGTCACCCATGACCAGCACGAGGCGCTGTCGATGGCCGACAGCCTGGCCGTGTTCAACGAAGGCAAGATCGCCCAGATCGGCACCCCGCAGGACATCTACGACCGCCCCGCCACTCGCTTTGTCGCCGACTTCGTCGGGTCGTCCAACGTCCTGCCCCCAGACCTGACCCGCGCCCTGGGCGGGCCGTCGCAATGGGCGTCGCTGCGCCCTGAGGCGACGCGCCTTGCCACCACCGGCCCGGTGAGCGGTACCGTGACGGCGCTCCGCTACCTTGGGTCCGGCACCCGCGTGGTGATCGACGCGGGCGGGACCGAGATCGCCGCCCTCGTCCCCGCGGGCCAACCGGTCCCGGCCGAAGGTGCGACGACCGCCATCGCCTTCGAACCCTCGGCACTGCACCTGATGGGGACCGCATGACAGCCCCCGCGATCCTGCCCGCCAAGGGTGCGGCTGACCGGCTGACTGGCGTCTTCTGGCGGCAGCCACGGCTTCTGCTTCTGCTCCTCATCACTCCGCCGCTGCTTTGGCTTGGGGTCGTCTACCTCGGCTCGCTGGCCGCGCTTCTCCTCCAGTCCTTCTACTCGATCGACGAGTTTTCGGGCGTGGTGAAGGAAGAGTTCACGCTCAAGACCTATGCCGAGCTGTTCCGGGCGCAGAACCTAGACATCATCATCCGCACCGTGGTGATGGCGACGGCGGTGACGCTGGCCTGCGCGGTTCTGGCCTTCCCCATCGCCTATTACGCCGCTCGCTATGCCAAGGGGCACTGGAAGGCCGCCTTCTACCTCGGCGTCATGCTGCCCCTTTGGTCCAGCTACCTGGTCAAGGTCTATGCCTGGAAGCTGATCCTCGCGAAGGAGGGCATCCTGGGCTGGGCGGCCGAGGGCACACATACCTCCTGGATCATCGAGGGCATCCTGTCGATCCCCGGTCTGGAAGGCTCGTCCCTGTCCACCTCGCCGTTCGGAACCTTCGTCGTCTTCGTCTACATCTGGCTTCCCTACATGATCCTGCCGATGCAGGCGGCGCTTGAACGCGTCCCCAACTCCATGCTCGAAGCCTCCGCCGACCTGGGCGCCACGCAAAGCCAGATCTTCCGTACGGTGATCCTGCCGCTCGCTTTGCCGGGGGTCATCGCCGGGTCGATCTTCACCTTCTCGCTGACCTTGGGCGACTACATCATCCCGCAGATCATCGGCGACTCGTCGCGATTCATCGGTCTGACCGTCTACCAGCTGCAGGGCACTGCCGGGAACACGCCACTGGCCGCCGCCTTTGCCGTGGTGCCGATCCTGATCATGGTCATCTACCTGACGCTCGCCAAACGCGCGGGGGCCTTCGATGCGCTCTGACGCCTCATGGGGATTGAAGGCCGCGGCCATCGGGGGCTTGCTGTTCCTCCACCTGCCGATCCTCCTGATCTTCCTTTATGCCTTCACAACCGAAGAGCGCAGCTACGCCTTCCCGCCCCCCGGCCTGACCACCGAGTGGTTCGCCGTGGCCTGGAACCGCGAGGACATCTGGCCGCCCCTCTGGCTTTCGCTGCAGGTCGCGGCCATTGCCACGGTCCTTGCCATGATCCTCGGCACGCTGGCCGCCGCCGCGATGGCACGGGCCAGCTTCTTCGGGCGCGACCAGATCAGCCTCCTGATCCTCCTCCCCATCGCGCTGCCCGGCGTCATTACCGGCATGTCCCTGCGGTCGGCCTTCGGGATCATGGACATACCCTTCTCGACCTGGACCATTGTCCTTGGTCACGCGACCTTCTGCATCGTCATCGTCTACAACAACGCCATCGCCCGGATGCGCCGCCTGTCGGGCGGCATCCTGGAGGCCAGCGCGGACCTTGGCGCGAACAGCTTCCAGACCTTCCGCTACGTCCTTCTGCCGAACCTCGGCTCGGCCTTGCTCGCTGGCGGGATGCTCGCCTTTGCCCTCAGCTTCGACGAGGTCATCGTCACCACCTTCACCGCAGGCCAGCAGTCGACCCTGCCGATCTGGATGCTGAACGAGCTTGTCCGCCCGCGTCAGCGCCCCGTCACCAACGTCGTCGCCATCGTGGTCTTTGCCGCCACCTTCGTGCCGATCCTCATCGCCTACTACCTCACCCGCGGCGGATCCGAGACCGCCGGCATGGGCAAATAGGGAGACCTAGCCATGACCATCCAGACCAAATTCCTGATCGGTTCCTCCTTTGAGGCGGGCACCGAGACCCCGGAACACATCCTCAACCCCCGCACCGGCGGGCTGATCCTGGAATTGCCCGAAGCCTCGACCGCGCAGGTCGACCGGGCGGTGGCCGCGGCGCGGAAGGCGTTTGAAGGCTGGTCGCGGACGACCCCGGCAGAGCGGTCGGCGGCGCTTCTGACCATCGCCGACCGGATCGAGGCCGAGGCGGATGCCTTCGCGCAACTAGAGGCGCTGAACTGCGGCAAGCCGATCAATGCCGCGCGGAATGACGAGATTCCGGCGATTGTCGATTGCTTCCGCTACTTCGCGGGGGCCGTGCGCTGCATGACCGGGACAGTGGCGGGCGAGTATCTGTCGGGCCACACCAGCATGATCCGGCGTGACCCGGTGGGTGTGGTGGCGTCCATCGCCCCCTGGAACTATCCGCTGATGATGATGGCCTGGAAGCTGGGGCCTGCGATCGGCGGCGGCAATACCGTGGTGTTCAAGCCGTCCGAGCAGACGCCCCTGACCGCGCTGAAGCTGGCGCAGATCCTGGCCGATGTCCTGCCCGAAGGCGTGGTCAATGTCATCGCCGGGCGCGGGCAGACCGTCGGCAGCTACCTGATCAACCATCCGCAGGTGGACATGATCTCGCTGACCGGCGACGTGGCGACGGGGAAGAAGATGCTGGATGCCGCCGCCAAGACGGTGAAGCGCACGCATCTGGAACTGGGCGGCAAGGCGCCCGTGGTGGTCTTCGATGACGCCGATGTGCATGCGGTGGTCGAGGGGCTGCGGGCGTTCTCCTTCTATAACGCCGGTCAGGACTGCACCGCCGCCTGCCGGGTCTATGCCGGGAAGAAGATCTACGACAACCTTGTTGCGGACCTCACCCAGGCTGCGTCGTCCATTGTTCTGGGGGCGGAGGACGACGCCACCAATGAAATCGGCCCGCTGATTTCCCAGCGCCAGCGCGACCGGGTGGCGAGCTTCGTGAACCGCGCGCGCGAGCTGAACCACGTCCAGATCACCACGGGTGGCGAGGCGATGGAGCAGGGCTTCTACTATCGCCCGACCGTCGTCGCCGGGGCCAAGCAGGATGACGAAATCGTCCGGCGCGAGGTTTTCGGGCCGGTGGTTTCCGTCACTCCGTTCTCGGACGTGGACGAGGCGGTGAATTGGGCCAACGACAGCGACTACGGGCTGGCCTCATCGGTCTGGACGCGGGACGTCGGCCGCGCGATGGGAACGGCAGCGCGGCTGCGCTACGGCTGCACCTGGATCAACACCCATTTCATGCTGACCAACGAGATGCCGCACGGCGGGCTGAAGCAGAGCGGCTATGGCAAGGACATGTCGGCCTATGCGCTGGAGGACTATACCGTCGTCCGCCATGTGATGGTCAAGCACGGCTAGACCCTGCCTCAGGCGGAGCTCTCTGTCGAAAACATTCGTGAACTTTCAACGCGCTGCGACCGAAGACGGCGCGTCTGCCCTGTGTTATGCTTGCGCCGAACCGGTCCACCTTAGCACGGGAGCCCATGCTGCAGCCGCTGCGTATCCTTTTGACTCTGATGGCCGTGGCGCAACCCCTGTCCGCTGAGGACTGGGAAGTGCTGGTCATCGGTAACCCCTCGCGGTCCGCGCCAGGGGCTTTTGCCGATTCGCATGCGGCGGCTGACACCTTCCGTCAGATGGGCTTGGGGCCGGTCACGTTGCGCCGCGAGATCGGGGCGGATGCCCTGGGCGAGGCGCTGGAGGGCCTGACCGGGGCGCCGCGCGTGGTGATCTATTTCGCCGGTCCGATTGGCGCGGGGTCGTCTGGGCCGATGCTGATGGGCCAAGGCGGCGGCGACCCGCGCGGGGCCATCGGACCGTTGCTTGCGCGGCTGGCGGGGTCCGGCACACGACAAGCGGTCTTGCTGATCGAAGATTGCGCCGGTGGTGACGGCTTTGCCGGGCGGCTGCAGGCACCCGAGATTCCGGCTGGGATGACGGTCTTCATGGCGGCCTCTGCAGGCAGCACGGCGACCTGCCCCACCAAGCCGGACCGGCTGACCGACCGGCTGGCGCTGGCAACCGGTGACAGTCTGCAGTCCCGGCTAGGCGGGCTATGGCGGGGCGCTGACACATTGCCGCCGGTGGACCTTACACCCGCCGCAACACCGGCGACCGGCTCGGCGGCAGAAATCGCCGTGGTCAGCGGTGACGTGATCCAGCTTGCGCCGGTTGCCATCGCTGCGACGGCCCCGACCGAGGTGATTGCCGGAACGACGGTCGACGAGCCAGCTGAGTCGGCCGTTGCCGTTGCCACCCAGCCCCCGGCGCCTGCGGCAGAACCAGCGGTCTTCCGGCCCCTGCGAGACGAGGATCTGCTGGCCATACCCGTGGCAGCCGGCATGCCGCAACCGTCGATCATTGTCGGCATCATTCGCCCTCCGGAACCCGAGGCCCCGCCTGAACCCGAGTTCCCGGAGATAGCGTTCGACGACGCCAGCGCGCGCGAGGCGTTGCGTACGGACAATCCGGCGCTGTTTCAGGCGATGGTCGACGCTGGACGCCTGGATCCGCCTCCAGAAAGCCTTGTGACGGCCCTACAGACCGAATTGCAGCGTGGCGGGTGTTATACGTCGACGATCGATGGCCAATGGGGCAACGGGTCACGGCGGGCGGTGGACCGCTTTGCCGAAACGGCAGGCCTGACCGCGGTTTCGCAGGAGCCGGACATCGCGTTGTACCGCCAGATTCTGCTTGCAGGCGCGGTGACCTGCCCGGCCCCGGTTGTCGAAGCGGCCCCTGCCCGTCCTGCCACCCCGCGCGCATCCGAGCCCGCAGCGGCCCCGCGCCCGACACCCGCGCCCGCGCCTGCTCCGGCCCCCAGGCCAGCAGCCCCTTCGGGCGGAATATCCGATGGGGCCCTTGGAGGGGTCTTCCGCTAAGGGTCGGTCATGAGTCTGGAGAAGGATCCCCGTTTCCAGCAAGCCGCCAACCGGGCGCGCTCGCGGCAGAAGATGCGGCGACTGCGACTGATCGTGCCGATCGCCGGGGGTTTGTGTCTGACGCTTGGGCTGGCCTTCCTGCTTTGGCCCGGTGCGACCCCGCCAGAGCCGATGGCCGAGGCTGTCTCCCCGGATTCGAGCGGATTGGCGGGCGACGAGTTGGCTATGGTCCAGTACGAAGGATCAACCGAGGCCGGGATCGAAGCCGTGCGCCTGCCTTTCCTTGACCTGCCGCGCAATCCGCTGATCCTGTATTTCGAGACCGATGCCACGAAGACCCGCGAGTTGACCGCGCCGGAGGAAGTGCCGCCGGACCGGGCCGGCGCGGTGCGTCCTGCCGTCCTGAACCTTTTGACAGACGATCTCGTCGTGACCTCGACCGAACTGGTCACCACGATCCCCTCGACCCGCGCCGAGCTGGCCTTTTTCCAGGCAAGCCGAGCCAGCGCGATAGCAACCCCGGAAGATCAAAGCCCGACCCTGGCCGAAGCGGGCGATCTGGTTGTCGTTTCCGGCGAAGACGGGAGTTGGGGAGAGCTGATTGGAGAAGGTGAGGACACGGTCACTTATGTCGAAACGCAGATCGAGAACACGACCTCGGTGGCTTATCTGCTGCGTGAGACGGCGCGCCTGCAGCTGTTCCGGGACCGGATTGCGCTGATGCAGACCGACCGGGCACTTGGCGCTGTGCTGACCGAGGCGGGCCTGACGGAACAGGCAGCCCAGCAGGCTGTCGCGGCGGCAACAAGGCTTTTGTCGACGCCCGAGACCCTGCCGGCCGGAACTCTTGTCGCGCTGCGCCTGAAGCCTGAGGTCGGGGGCACGGCGCTGCTGCAAATGACGCTTTATGATGGCGAGACTTATCTGGGAACGCTCGCCCAGATCGGACCCGGCCGCTATGACACCGGTGCCGACCCCTGGATCGGCGAGGACCTTCTGTCCCAGGGGGCAGAAGCGCGGCCCAGCACTGCCCCAAAAGATGTGCGGCTGTTGGACGCGCTGTACTCTGCCGGTATCCGCAACGGCCTTTCGACGACGCTTGTGGGCGAGCTGATCGTCATGATGTCGCGGAGCCATGATCTGGAACGCTATGCGACCGAAGGCGATCAGGTCACTGTGCTGCTGGCCCAGACACCGCCCGCGGATGCAGGGGCGGGGCAGCTGCTTTATGCTGGAATTTCAGGTCCTTCCGGAAAGATGGACTGTTATGTTGTCCCAGACCCGACAACCGAGGGTTTCCGTTGTGCCGGAGCCAGGGCAGTTCCGGGGGCCGGTGGCGGTGGCGGGATCGGGTATGGGCTGCAGGTCCCGGTATCGGGCACGGTGACATCTGGTTTCGGGCCGCGGATGCACCCGATCCTGAAGCAGGTGCGCAATCACGACGGTGTCGATTGGGGTGCGCCGATCGGCACGCCGGTCCAGGCAGCGGCGGATGGCGTGGTGGCGCAGATGGGCGATGGTGGAGCCTATGGCAACGTGATCTACCTGGACCATCCGGGCGGGCGACAAACGCGCTATGCCCACCTGAACGGCTTCCGTGAGGGGTTGAAGATCGGGGCCACGGTCGCGGCGGGCGAGTTGATCGGCTATGTCGGCTCGACTGGGCGGTCGACCGGACCGCATTTGCATTTCGAGCTACGGATCGACGGCAAAGCCGTGGACCCGATGGGCGGCGGCACCACGGCGGGCGGGGCGATTGATGCGCTGGTCGCCCGGATCGTCACGGTGGAAAGCGCGGGCAAGGCGGATGCCGCCAACAGCCGGTCAACCGCCGTCGGCCTGGGCCAATTCATCGAGGGCACCTGGATCAGGATGATGCAGACCTACCGGCCTGATCTGGTTGCCTCGCTGAGCCGGGCGGACCTTCTGGCGCTGCGCACGAACCCGGACCTGTCGCGCGAGATGATCGCAAACCTGGCGCGCGAGAACGAAGCCTACCTGCGCGACCGGGGGATCGAGGCGACGGCGGGGCGGCTTTATCTGGCGCATTTCCTGGGGTCGGAAGGGGCAGCGGTGGCGCTGCGGTCCGATCCGACCAAATCGGTGCTGGAGGTGATGGGGGCGGGAGTAGTCAATGCCAACCCCTTCCTGACCGGAAAGACGATGGGCGATCTGGTGGCCTGGGCCGACGCCAAGATGTCGGGCAGCAAGGGGGCGCCAGTGGTGGCGGTCCTGTCCGCCGAGGACCGGACCTACATGGCGCTGATCGACACGATCCTGTCGGGTTAAGCCACAGCAAACGCGGTTTTGCGCAACGAGAGGGGCGGCGGTTCAAGACTGCCCCTTAACCACTTGCGGACGCTGAGTTAATCCCGGTTTCCGGGTGTCTGCCCGGCGTCTGCATTCTGTCTGGCTAGCGTATGGCATCCGTCTATACGCACGGGAGGACCATGCTGTGCTAACCACGATCCGCGAATCAGGCGGCGTTCAGGCCCCCGCGCCGACGCTTTCCTTGAAGGCGTCCTTCACCGCTTTCTCGAAGCCCTTCTTGATGACCATCTGCTTGACCATGTCCGAGGTGATGGTCTTGGCAATACCTGACCCCACGGCCGAGACGCCTTTGGAGAAGTAAATCTTGTAAAGCGCGTCCATCGTCATTGCATGGGCGAAGTTCACGAAGATCTGGGCCGAGGTCTGATAGAAGCCGGGATCGCGTTCGGTCACCATGGGGTTATGCCGGGCCTGCATCGCCACTTCGGCCACGTTCATGCCCTTCATCGAGAAGGGCGAAAGTTTGAAGGTCAGCCATTCACCAGCCGAGATGTTGCCGTCCTTGTTGGCGTCCTTGTCATCGTAGAAGGCCACGACCACCGCGGCGGTGTTGTCGACAAAGCCGATGGCCCCAATGGGCGTGGGGGAATTGCGGGTGATCAGAATCCAGTCCAAGGGTCAGTCCTTTCAAGCGAAAACAGTCAGGCGAAGTCGTAGCGGAAGGCGCCGTCGGCCAGTTCGACCGAGACACGGGTGATGTCCTCGCCCTGGACCATGCGGCCCAGAACCTGACGCGACAAGTCAGGTAAAAGCGAGTTGGTGATGATGTTGTCGATCATCCTGCCGCCCGAATCGGGGTCGCGGCACTGGTCTACGATGTGGTCGAGGACCGCGTCGGAATAGCTGAACGCCGCGCCGTGGGCGTCCTTCATCCGGCGAGCGACAGAGCCGAGTTTCAGCCGGGTGATGTTGCGCAACACGTCCGGCCCCAGCGGGAAGTAGGGGATCACGACCAGACGGCCCAGAAGCGCCGGGGGGAAGACATCCAAAAGGAAGGGCTTCAGCGCGGCGTCGACTTCGTCAAGGTCGGGGATCGTCTTGCCGCCTTCAGCCATTTCCATGATGACATCGGTGCCAACGTTGGAGGTCAAGAGGATCAGCGTGTTGCGGAAGTTGATGCGGCGGCCGTTCCCATCCTCCATCACGCCCTTGTCGAAAACCTGGAAGAAAAGCTCGTGCACATCGGGGTGGGCCTTTTCGATCTCGTCCAGAAGGACGACCGAATAGGGCTTGCGGCGGACGGCTTCGGTCAGGCGGCCACCTTCGCCATAACCCACATAGCCGGGAGGGGCGCCTTTCAGGAGGGAAACGGAGTGCGCCTCTTGGAATTCCGACATATTGATCGGGATGACGTTCTGTTCGCCGCCATAAAGCGCCTCGGCCAGGGCCAGCGCGGTTTCGGTCTTGCCGACGCCCGAGGGGCCGCAGAGCATGAAGACACCGATCGGCTTTTCCGGGTTCCCAAGGCC
The DNA here is from genome assembly GCA_025458105.1 of Tabrizicola sp. Lineage (GTDB taxonomy): Bacteria > Pseudomonadota > Alphaproteobacteria > Rhodobacterales > Rhodobacteraceae > Tabrizicola. Next base: position 19,289 of record JALOTD010000067.1, read on the forward strand.
CGCGCGAGAGGTCTGGATGCGTTTCGCGATTGCCGTTAGGCCGTGGTCCTGCCCCACGACGCGTTCCTTGAGGTGGTCGGCCAGCTGCAGGATCGACTGAAGTTCATCCTGCATCATCCGGCCCGCTGGGATGCCCGTCCAGTCCGAGATGACCGAGGCCACGGCCTGGGCATCGACATGGGCATAAACCATGCGGTCGTCGGGGTGGGTGGCTTCCAGCGTGGTCATCGCGGATTTCAGGTCGTCGCGGGTGGCGTCGTCCTTTTCGGTGACGGCGCGAAGGGCGAGGATCTTGTCCACTACGGCCTTTTCAGCCTGATACTTCTCCTGGAAGGTCTCCAGTTCGGCTTGCGTGGCGGCGACTTCGGCCTGGGCTTCCCTGATCCGTTCCTCATCGGTGTCGCCAAGGTCGCGCTCGGCCTCTTTCGCGGCGATTTCGGTTTCCAGCGCGGCGATCTTCTGCTGTAGGTCGGCGATGCGGGCCGGGATGGCGGCCTGGCTGACGGCGACGCGGGCGCAGGCGGTGTCGAGGAGCGACACGGCCTTGTCGGGCAGTTGCCGCGCGGGGATGTAGCGGGCGGAGAGTGTGACGGCAGCGACAATCGCCTCGTCCGAGATGCGGACCTGGTGGTGCGCCTCCATCGGGGCAAGGATGCCGCGCAGCATGTAGCAGCATTTGGTGGTGTCGGGTTCGTCCACCATCACCGGCTGGAAGCGGCGGGTCAGGGCGGGGTCTTTCTCGAAATACTTGGCGTATTCCGACCAGGTGGTGGCGGCGATGGTGCGCAAGGTGCCCCGCGCCAGCGCCGGTTTCAGCAGGTTCGCGGCATCACCCGTGCCCTGAGCACCTCCGGCGCCGATCAGGGTGTGGGCTTCGTCGATGAAGAGGATGATCGGGGTGGGTGAGGCCTGGACCTCGTCAATCACCGATTTCAGGCGCTGTTCGAATTCGCCCTTCATCGCAGCCCCGGCCTGCATGGCCTGAATGTCGAGTTCATAAAGACGCGTGCCCTTCAGCTTTGGCGGCACGTCCCCGGCGGCGAGGCGTTGGGCGAAGCCTTCAACGACGGCGGTCTTGCCGACCCCGGCCTCACCCGTGAGGATCGGGTTGTTCTGGCGGCGGCGGAGGAGGACGTCGATGATCTGGCGGATTTCGTCGTCGCGGCCCTTGATCGGGTCCATCGTGCCCGCGGCGGCCGTCATGTCCTTGGCGAAACGCCCCAGCGGGCTGTTGCTGGACGGGGCCGCCCCGGTGGCATCGGGCGCGGTCAGGCCCGTGCCGTCCATCGGGCGCATGTCGTCTTCTTCGCTGTCGGCCCAGAGGGTGCGGGCCTCACGCGCGATCTGGTCGGCAGAGAGGGCGTCGAAGACGGGTGAGGCGCGAACCAGGGCGCGGCGCAGGTTCTGGTCGTTCAGAAGGGCCAGAAGGATGTGGCCGGTCCTGATCTGCACCTCACCGAAGAAGAGGGTCGCGTAGGTCCAGGCGTGGTTCAGCGCGTCGCCAAGGTGTTCGGAAATGCCGGGGCCTTCGGTGACGTTCTTGTCCAGATTGCCGACCGCGCGGTCGAGGTCCTTCAGCGCTGCGCCCCGGTCCAAGTTCAGGGCGGCCAGAGTTACCGCGATGTCGGCGTTCTGGTTCGCAAGCGCGTGGAACAGGAAATGCGACAGTTCCACATTGCGGTTCCGTTCGCCCCGGGCATGGCGCATGGCCTGCAGGAATGCATCATAGCCCGCGCGGTTCATCTTGCCGGCGTATTTCTCGATGGAAATCTCGGTCATTCACAACTCCTGTCAGGCGGCATCGGCGAGGGCCAGCCGGAAATTCGTGCCCTTGACGAAGGCATCGCCCTCGCCCGGCGGGGCGACGCAGGCCATCCAGCCGAGCTGGCCGGACTTGCCCATAACGGTGGGCGGAACCTCGCGCTGGGGGAGCCAGAGGGCAACGTCGACCTCAAAGGCAAGGCCAAGGTAGCTTTGGATCACAGTCTTCAGCTGGCCGTGGTCGGGGCCGCCGGGAAGGAAGCGGCGGTAGTGGTCCAGCGTCGCGGCGCGGACGTGGACACGGATCTTTTCGCCGATCGACAGGACGCGGCGGCCGAGGTGGACGTTCTGGCCGAGGGTCGAGCCTTGCATCCCCAGGCGGCTGAGGCTGTCGGGTTCGAACTCCATCCAGGCGGGAACCATCTCCTCGACGCTGACATCGGCCTTGAGGTGCAGCTCTAGCATCTGGCGCAGGCGGACGGGGCTTTTCACCCGACCGAGGAACAGGGCGATGTGGCGCAGACGCAGGGTGTCGACGGTGTCGGCTTGGTCGCGGAAGGCGGGCGAGCCAAGGCCTGCGAAGGACAGAAGGTAGGTCTGGAACCGGTCGTCGGGGTGGTCGAACTGGGTGATCGCGCGGGCGTCGGACCAGGCGCGGAAAAGAAGCGCGATGTAGCGGGCGGCGAAGATGTCGGTGAAGTCGACAAAGGCGCGGTCGCCGGCTTCGACCCAACCCAACACCTCTTCGGTCAGGGTCAGGGGCAGCGCGCCGTGGGGGCCGTAAAAGCCCAGAACCCGGGGCCGCACGCGCGGCGGTTTGGCCTCCAGGTCGGCTTCGGACAGGTCGCTGTCAGGGAAGGTCAGGAACGGATCCTGCCCCAAATCGGCGATATCATCGCGCGTACGTTCGGCCCGGCCAATGCGCGGACGGTCGGGCGCGGCGCGCTCCAGCTTGCGCAAGAGGGCGAGGAACCCGGGAGGCGGCGCTTCTGTCACAGGAGCGGCCCCGTGCCGGAGCGGGGCGGCCAGGTCTTGATCGTGCCCCGCTGGAGCGAGGCGACAACGCATTGGGTGAAGGAGTTCACGGCGGCGTATTCGGCAAGGAACCGGTCCAACACCGCCCCCAGAAGCATGACGCCCGAGCCTTCGAATTCGTCTTCGTCGAAGATCAG
>JALOTD010000068.1 GCA_025458105.1 Tabrizicola sp.
TCGAACTCCAGCACGGCGTTGGTGTAGCCGCGGTGGCTGACGTTGCGGTATCCCTCGCGCACGGTGAAGCCTGGCGTCCCCTTGTCCACGAAGAAGGCGGTGATCAGCTTCTTCGGGCCGCGCGGGGTCTGTTCCTCTCCGCTGGCCATGAAGCAGATCGCAAAGCCCGCCAGATCGGCATGCGAAATGAAGTGCTTCGTCCCGTTCAGCACCCAGTCGCCACCGTCCTGCCGCGCGCTGGCCTTCATCCCCCGCAAATCCGACCCCGCGCCGGGTTCGGTCATCGCCAGGCAATCCCACGTCTCGCCCCTTATGCAGGGCATCAGATAGCGCTCGCGCTGCTCCGCATTGCCCGCCAGAAGGATGTTCGACGGCCGCGCCACGCAGGTCCAGTGCAGGGCATAGTTCGCGCGGCCCAGCTCCTTTTCGTAAAGAAGCCACGACAGCGTATCGAGCCCTGCGCCCCCGACCTCCACCGGCATGTTCGCCGCATAAAGCCCCGCCGCCATCGCCTTCTGCTGGATCTCCCGGATCAGCTCCAGCGGTAACACCCCGGTGCGTTCCACCATCTGCTCGTGCGGATATAGCTCCGCCTCGACGAAGGCCCGCGTCGTGTCGACGATCATCTGCTGTTCTTCGGTCAGTCCGAAATCCATCTCATCCCCCTCACGGGTCCACGTTATAAGTCATGCCGTCGACCGCCAGCGCCTGGCCGGAAACCATGCGCGCGCCGTCCGACGCGAGATAAACCGCCATGTCGGCCACATCCTCGGGGTCCGTGAGCCGCTTCATCGCCGTCCCCGAGGCGTAGCCCTGCCGCACAGCCTCCGGCGTCATCCCCTTGGCCGACGCTTCCGCCTCGATCACCCGGTCGATGCGCGGGCCGTTGACCGAGCCGGGACAGATCGCATTGGCGCGGATGCCAAAAGGCCCCAGCTCCATCGCCACGGTCTTCATCAGCCCGATGACACCCCATTTCGCCGCCACATAAGGCGCGCGGTAAGGGGTGCCATAAAGGCCAGAGGTCGAGGAGATGAACGTAATCACCCCCCTCCCCGCCGGTTTCATCAGCCGCGCCGCCCCGCGTGCGCAGAGCATCGCACCGTCCAGGTTCACGCCCAGACACTGGTGCCAACCCTGCAGCGGCATGTCCTCGATCGCTGCCGTCGGCCCCTTGATCCCGGCATTGGCGATGGCGACGTCCAGCCCGCCCCAGTCCCGCGCGACCTCGGCAAACAGCAGGTCCATCGCCTCCTCACTGGAGGCATCGCACAGCGATCCCCGCACACCTGGCGGAAGGGATGCAAGCGCAGCCTGATCCACGTCCGTCACCCAGACCCGGTCGCCCAAGGCGGCAAAGGCCCGGGCCATTACCAGCCCGATGCCATTGGCCCCAGCGGTGATCAGGACGCGGCGGCTCACTTCTTCTGCCCGACCGCCCGGCCTGCGCCTTCGGGCAGGGGCAGCCCGGCATGGGCCTTCGCCACCGCCGCAAGGTTCTTCCAGACCTCCGCCGAGGCCGGGACCGTCTTGCCCGCCTTCATGTCGACGTGCAGGCAGAGCTGTTCCACCGTCGCCACGCACTCCTCGCCCTTCATGATCCGGACAAAGCTGCGGAACCGCTTCTCATCCGCAGAAATGATCTGGAGTTCCCCGCACAGCTGATCCCCCAGCTTCGCCTCGCCCAGATGCCGGATATGCGTCTCGGCCGAGTAAAACGAATGCCCCGCCGCCACGTACTCCATTCCGGCGCCAATGGTGCGCAGGAAGTTGTCCACGGTTTCCGAGTTCGCAAAGTAGTAGCGGCTCTCCGTCATGTGGCCGTTGTAGTCGATCCAGCCCGGCAGCACCTGGCCCTGCCACATGACCAGGGGGGCCGCCTTCGCCCCGGAATCCAGCCCCTGCGCCATCTCGGCATTGAACACCGCCGCCCGGCGCTCGTCATGCTCGCGCAGGACCTTCCCCGCGCCCCAGTTCCGCTCTTTCAGCGCGCGCAGAAAGCCCACGAGGTTGCGGTCGCGGATGCGCTCCAGCTCGCGGATGCCGTACATCCCGGACTGCGCGTCGGACTGGCTGGCGACCAGGTCCACCAGCTCGTCGTTGAACTCGGGCACGTCCATCAGCTTGGACCAGGGCCATTTCAGCGCCGGGCCGAACTGGGCCATGAAATGCCGCATCCCCGCCTCGCCCCCGGCGATGCGATAGGTCTCGAACAGGCCCATCTGCCCCCAGCGCAGGCCAAAGCCCATGCGGATCGCCTCGTCGATCTCCTCGGTCGTGGCGATACCGTCCTTCAGCATCCACAGCGCCTCGCGCCAGACGGCCTCAAGGAAACGGTTGCCGATGAAGGCGTCGATCTCGTGCCGGATCACCAGGGGGAACATCCCGATGTCCTTCATGATCTGCACGGTCTTCTCGACCACGGCGGGAGGATTCGCGGGCGACCCCGACACCTCGGACAAGGGCAGGAGGTACACCGGGTTGAACGGGTGCGCGACGATGATGTTCTCGGGCGCAGGCGAACCCTTCTGCAGGTCGCTGGCCTTGAAGCCAGAGGTCGAAGACCCGATCAGCACGCCAGGGTTGGCCTGTTGCAGCTGGGCATAGACCTTGTGCTTCAGCTCGATCCGCTCGCTGACCGACTCCTGCACATACTCCGCGCCCTCCACTGCCTCGCCGATGGTGCCGTGGAAGGTCAGCTTCCCCTCCGCAGGCATCGGCACGTCTGACAGCGCAGGCAAAGCCGCGCGGGCGTTCGCCATCACCGCCGCGATCTTCCGCTCCGCCTCTGGGTCGGGGTCAAAGACGCCCACGTCCCAACCGTTCAGCAGGAACCGCGCGGCCCACCCGCCGCCGATAACTCCGCCGCCAATAATCGCTGCCTTCCGGTTCATCCGTCTTTCCCCTGTCATGTCCTCAGCCTGCCGCCCCCGGTTTCCGGTAGGTGCAGGCAAACCTGTCGTCGATGGGCGAGATCGGGCCGACCCGACCGCCATCCCTTTCGCAGCGCGCGATCTCCTCTGTCGTCTCCGGGATCGCCCGCGCAAGGCACACTTCGGCCCGCTTGCCGCTTACCAAAGGCGCCGGGCTGTCACAGTCGACCACGCCCAACGGTACTCCAGAGGGCGTCACCCAGACGGGATCGGGCGTGCAGGCCGCCAGCATCAGCGCCACAAGGAGGGAAATGGCCTTCATCCCGCCCGCTTGGCCGCCAGCGCGGCATCGGTCAGGGGAACCCGCTCGCCCACGCGGATCACCGCCGGATCATAGGCCTTTCGCGCAAAGACCTCGCGCACCAGAGGGGCGAAGTCTTCCACGGTCATCATCGGGTAATCCGGGTCAAAGCTGGACTGGTCCCAAGCCTCGCAGAACTCGGCGCAGTCGTCATAGTAGGCGTGGTCCTTGAAGCGGTCCCGCGCGTGGCGGTTCCCGCCGACATGGTGCGCATAGTACAGCCGCTGAAAGTCTCCGTGCTTTTCGACGACCCAGGTCACCTGCTCGCGCACGAAGGGCTTCAGGATCGCGGCGGCATATTCGTCGTGATTGTAGGGCGCATAGATGTCGCCGATGTCGTGCAGAAGCGCGGCCACCACCCAGTCGGTATCCGCCCCCGCCCGCCAGGCCCGCGTCGCCGCCTGCAGCGAATGGCCAAGCCGAGTCACCTGATAGCCCGACAGGCTTTCGTCCAGTTCCACCAGCGCGCCCAGCAGCCGGTCCGCCGTGCCCGAGGCATAGTCCCGCTCATGCACGTCCAGCATGGCGTAGTCCTCGGCATCGCCGTCCTTCATCGCGGTGAACTTGACCTTGTCCATCCCTACCTCCCGCCCTGTCTCAGCTTGTCCAGATCAGCCAGAAGATCACGCTCAGCCAGATCAGCGTGCCGGACGTGATGGCCAGCGCCGCCCGCCCGCCGGTCCAGCCCCGCCACAGCACCAGCGCGCGGACCGCAAGGCCCAGCGCGAAGACCGCCGCCACCGAGAGGGTGAGTAGCGCCGCCACCCCCGCCGCAAGCCCGTCGGTCTGCCGGTCGACCCAAGCAAACCATACGCCAAGCCCAGCCAGCGCCCCCGCGGCGGCCAGCCCCGCCAGCCAGCGCCAGCCCGGCATCAGCAGGGGGAGGGCATAGCCCGCCACCATGACCGCCAGCACTGTCAGCAGGGCGTCCATTGCGCGTCACTTCGCCACCGGTGCCCGCTTCTCCAGCTTCAGCTTCGCCCTGACCTCGGCCGGAGTGATGACCCGCGCGCCAAGGTTCTCGATGATCGTCGCCGCGCGCTCCACCAGCTGGGCGTTGGTCGCAAGGACCCCCTTTTCCAGCCACAGGTTGTCCTCCAGCCCGACCCGGACGTTGCCGCCGGCGATGGTCGCCGCCGCCACATAGGCCATCTCGTTCCGGCCCAGACCGAAGGCGCTGAAATGCCACCCGGCGGGGACGTTGTTCACCATCGCCATGAAGGTGTTCAGGTCATCCGGCGCGCCCCACGGAACCCCCATGCACAGCTGCACCAGCACCGGGTCCGGGATCACCCCTTCGGAATGCAGCTGTTTCGCCAGCCACAGATGGCCGGTGTCAAAGGCCTCGATCTCGATCCGGACCCCCGCCGCCGTCATCCGCCGCGCCATGTCGCGCAGCATCCCCGGCGTGTTGACCATCACATAGTCGGCCTCGGCAAAGTTCATCGTGCCGCAGTCCAGCGTGCAGATTTCCGGCCGGCATTCGACGATATGGGCAACCCGCTCCTCGGCCCCGCACATGTCCGAGATTGCGGCCATCTCGGTCATCTTCTCGGTGCCGTCGAAATACATGTCGCCGCCCATCCCGGCGGTCAGGTTGATGACCACGTCGGTGTCGCTGTCCCGGATGCGCTCCGTCACCTCGCGGTAGTATTCCAGCTTGCGGCTGGGCTTGCCCGTCTCCGGGTCCCGCACATGGCAATGCACCACCGCCGCCCCGGCCTTCGCCGCCGCAATGGCGCTGTCCGCGATCTGCTTCGGGCTGCGCGGAACGTGGGGCGAGCGGTCCTGGGTCCCCCCCGACCCCGTCACGGCGCAGGTGATGAAGACTTCCTTATTCATGTTCAGCGGCATGTCGAACCTCCCGGGCTTTCCCCCACCATAGCCCGCTTGCCAGCCCACGCTTTGCGCTTTACGAAATCCGGATGACGGAAAGTGCCATCTTTCAGCCCGCGCGCGATCCGCTGACCATCGCGCTCCTCGTCCTGCCGCAGGCCTCGATCCTCGAGGTCGCCTCGGCACTCGACCCCCTGAGGAACGCCAACCGCCACCTTGGGCATGAGGCCTACCGCTGGCGCGTCGTCTCTCCCGAAGGCGCGCCCGTCGCCCTCACCTGCGGGATCGAGCTGCCCTCCTCCGGCCCGCTCTCCCACGCTGTCGGGGCCGAGGCGCTGATCGTCATCGCCGGCTACCGCCTGGCCGAGGTCGCGACTCGCCCCCTGATCCGCGACCTCCGCCGGATCGCGTCCCGCTTTGCGCTTGTGGGCGGGGTGGACAGCGCTCCTTGGGTGCTCGCGCGGGCGGGGCTTTTGCAGGGCTACCGCGCCACCGTGCACTGGGAAGAGCTGGAGGATTTCACCGCCGCCCACCCCGACACCACCGTTGTCCCTGACCGATTCGTGATCGACCGCAACCGCGTGACCATCGCAGGCGCGGCCCCGGCGGCCGATTTCATGCTGCACCTGATCCGCAGCCGCCACGGAGCCGCACTCGCCCGACAGGTCGCCGCCAGCTTCCTGACCGTCGCACGTCCCGGTCCCGCGCCGCAGATCGCCCCGCCCGAACCCGACCCCGGGCTTGACCCGCGCGTCGCCGCAGCGCTGGCGCGGATGGAGGCGCGGATCGACGCGCCCGAACCCGCCAGCGCAATCGCCGACGCCGTGGGCCTGTCTACGCGCCGTCTGGAAACCCTGTTCCGCCTTGCCCTAGGCACCAGCCCCGGAGCCCATGCGCTGGACCTTCGTCTGCAGGCCGCACGGCGGATGCTGACCGACACGCGACATCCGATCGCCGAGGTGGCCCTCCGAACCGGCTTTTCCAGCCCCTCGACCCTCTCCCGCGCCTTCCGCGCCCGCTTCGGCCAGCCGCCCGGCGCGCTTCGGCGCTAGGTCGCGTCCTCGTCCCGGACCCGCTCTTCCACGACCTTGCGCAAGGGTGCCAGCAAGGTCAGCGACAGGAAAGTCACGACGCTCAAGATCACCGCGATGTCCAGCTGGCCATAGCCCACCGCCGCCCCGATGGCTCCCGTAGCCCACAGGCTCGCCGCCGTCGCCGTCCCCGTGGCCCGGTCGCCCTGCTTCAGGATCGCCCCGCCGCCGATGAAGCCGATCCCGGTCATCAACCCCTCCAGGATGCGCGCCTGGCCCTCGGACCCGATCCCCAACACTTCGATGGCGATCATCACGAAACCGCAGGCCGCCATCGCGACCAGCGGGAAAGTGCGCACCCCTGCGCTGCGCTCTTCCTGTTCGCGGTTCCAGCCGATGGGCAGTGCAAGCGCATATGCCACAGCCAGCGACACCAGATGCACCAGTGCCTCTGCCCAGTTCCAGTTCTGAAACAGCTCCATGCCGCCCCCTTCAGGCCGCGTCCAGAAGCCCCCGGCCCTTCAACAGCGCCTCGACCGCCGGCATCTTGCCGCGAAACTTAAGATACAGCGCCTCGGCATCCTCGGAACCGCCCGCGCTCAGGATGTAACGCTCGAGCCGCGCAGCGGTTTCCGGATCGAACGCATCGCCCGCCTCCTCGAAGGCTGCGAAGGCATCGGCATCCATCACCTCGGACCACATGTAGCTGTAATAGCCCGCCGAATAGCCATCCCCGCTGAACACATGCGCGAAATGCGGCGTCGCATGGCGCATGCGGATCGCCCGTGGCATCCCCAGGTTTTCCAGCACCTCGGCCTGCTTCTGCATCGGATCGGCCGAGGGCGCCCCGGTGTGGAACTCCAGATCCACCATCGCACTGGCGACGAATTCCACCGTCGCAAAGCCCTGGTCATAGGTCCCGGCATCCAAGAGCCGCTGCAACATGTCCGCAGGCATCGGCTCGCCGGTTTCGTGGTGCTTGGCATGTGCTTCCAGGACCGCGGGCACTTCCAGCCAGTGTTCGTACAACTGGCTCGGCAGTTCCACAAAATCGCGCGCGACCGAGGTGCCCGAGATGAAGCCATAGGTCACGTCCGACAGCATCTGGTGCAGCGCGTGGCCGAATTCGTGGAACAGCGTCCGCGCATCGTCATAGGACAGAAGGCAGGGATCGCCCTTGGCGAAGTTGCAGACGTTGACCACGATCGGCCGCTGCTCCCCGCCCAACTTCCGCTGCGACCGCATCGCAGAACACCAGGCGCCCGACCGTTTCGAGCCCCGCGCGAAGTAGTCGCCCAGGAAGACCGCGACATGCGCGCCCTTCCGGGTGACCTCCCAGCCCCGCACATCGGGGTGATAGAACGGGCCGTCGATCTCGCGGAATTCCAGTCCGAAAAGCCGAGTGGAGCAGTCGAACATCGCCCCCAGCATCGCGTCGAGCGACAGGTAGGGCTTCAGCGCCGCCTCATCCAGATCATGCTCGGCCTTGCGCCGCTTCTCAGAGTAATATCGCCAGTCCCAGGGCTCCAGCGGCCCGGCAAACCCGTCGGCCTTCAGCATCGCCTCCAGCACGGCCGCATCGGCCAGCGCCTTGGCGCGCGCCGGTTGCCAGACCCGCATCAACAGGTTGCGCACCGCGTCCGGCGTCTTCGCCATCTCCGGCTCCAGCTTGTAGGCCGCGAAATCGGCATACCCCAGCAGCTGCGCGCGTTCATGCCGCAGAGCCAGGATTTCCGCCGCAATCGCGCGGTTGTCCGTCTCGCCCCCATTTGCGCCCCGCGCGACCCAGGCTTCATAGGCCTTTTCCCGCAAAGCCCGGTTGGGGGAAAACTGCAGGAACGGCACGATCAGGCTGCGGTTCAGCGTGACAACCGGCCCCAGGCCCTTTTCCGCCCCCGCGGCCCGAGCTGCGTCCTGTACGAACCCCGGCAGGGCGGCCAGATCGGCCTCGGCCAGTTCCATGTGCCAGGACCGTTCATCCGCCAGCAGGTTCTGGCCGAACTGTGTGCCGAGGGCGGCCAGCCGCGCCTTGACCGCTGTCAGCCGCTCGGCCGCCGCGCCCTCCAGCGCTGCGCCCGAGCGGACGAACATCTGCCGGTACAACTCCAGCACCCGCGCCTGTTCCGGCGTAAGATCCAGCCCATCCCGCCCCTGCCACAGCGCCTCGATCTTCGCCCAGAGCCGCTTGTTGTTGGTGATCTCGCTGGAAAACGCGCTCATCTTCGGCGCAAGGTCCCGCATCAGCGCTTCGCGCGCATCGTTCGAGTCTGCCCCCGCCAGATTGTAGAAGACCCCCGCCACGCGATCCAGGTCGGCCTCGGCCAGTTCCAGCGCCTCGATTACCTCGGCAAAGCTGGTCCCAGGACCATCGGCAATCGCGACAATCGCAGCGCGGGCCCGCGCCAAGGCCTCGTCGAAGGCGGGTCCGAAATGGTCATCCTTGATCGCGGCAAAGGGCGGCAGGCCGAACGGGGTGTCCCAGAGGGTCAGAAGTGGGTTCATGGCGGGTCTCCTTTGCATGGTGAGGCTAGGGTGCCCGGCCGCCAAGGTCCACCCCCGCTCACCCCTTTGCGATCAGCCAGTCCAGCGCCCGCGTCGGCAGGATACGCCGCGCAAAGCCCATAAGGTACGTGGGCGTCGTCACATAGTACCGCGCACGGGGTCTGCGCGCCTCTAGCGCATGGATCAGCTTGGCGGTCACCGCCTCCGGCCCCAGCTCGAAGGCGTCCTTCTTCACCTTCTTGTCGTAAAGCCGCCCGCGCAAGGATACATACTGCCCGCGACGGGCCGAGTTCTCCCAGTCGACCCATTTCTCGAAATGCGGAATGGCGTTCTCGCGGATCTTCGTGGCAATCGGCCCCGGTTCGATCAGGATCACGTCAATCCCGGTGCCGCGCATCTCGATCCGCAGCACATCGGTCAACCCTTCCATCGCGAATTTGGTCGACACATAGGCCCCGCGCCAAGTCATTCCGACCAGCCCCAGAACGGACGAGCAATTGACGATCCGCCCGTGGCCCTGCGCCCGCATAAGCGGGATCACCCGGCGGGTCAGGTCGTGATAGCCGAAAAGGTTGGTCTCGAATATCTCCCGAAGTGCCCCGCGCGGCAGGTCTTCCACCGCGCCAGGGCAGGCGAAGGCGCCATTGTTGTAAAGCGCATCCAGCGTGCCACCGGTCCGGCCGACGACCTCTTCCACTGCCTCGGCGATACTCGCCTCGTCGGCATAGTCCAGGCGAAAGCTTTCCAGCCCCTCGGCCCGCAGCCGTTCGCAATCCGCCTCTTGCCGACAGGTCGCAAACACGCGCCAGCCTCGCGCCTTCAACCCGCGTGCGGCATCAAGACCGATACCGGAGGAACATCCGGTAATCAGAACCGAACGTTCCGCCATGGATCAGGGGGCCGCCGGGCTCAGGTAGCGGAGTGCGACATAGCCTTCCAGCCCGTCACCCTGAATGACGATCCGTGCCCATTCGTCATCGACGGCTGAAACCATCAGCGCAGCTTCGCCGCTGCCCAGCTTGTCCAGGATGTCGGCATCCGTCGATGGTGCGGACCGGACGTTCACCGAACTCGCATTGACATACCAGATCGTGCCACCGTCCACCGCGACGGGGGCAGCGTCCTTTGCGATGCGCTCTGCATCTTCGCCTGGCACGGCCTCGTTGCCCAGCGACGCCAGACTGAAAACCGGCTCTTCCACCATATGCACGACTTCACGCCCCGGCTGGACCTCAACACCCGGAACGATGACCGGTCCGGCGCTGGCAAGCACAGGGGCGGGTTCGGGTTCGGGCAGCGGAATCCGCTCTGGCACAACGTCCACGAGCTGCGCAGGTTCTGCCACCTCAACCCGCACCGGCACCCGCTCTGCCCGGGCGCGCGCTTCTGCCCAGACCTCGTCCAGACGACCCTCGGCCGCAGCCTTTGCAAGGCCCGGGCGCAATTGGCCGTTGTCCTCTCCCAAAGTGAAAAGTGCGGCAGTCATGCCGGCAAGCAGCAGCAAGGTCAGGCGGAGCATGGGTATTTCCAGTTTGGCAACTGTTTCGCTTCTAGCACAGGTCCCGCAGCCGGGTTGAGTCAAAAACGCACCGCCTATCCACAGGTTCCCACTGTGGCCGCAATGCCATCTGGACCGGGCGCGCGGATTTCCCTACACAACATGCATGATATCCGACGATGACGAGCCCAAGATCGGGGACGAAGGTCTGACCCAATCCGAACCCCTCTCCCGCGCGATCGGCGAGAGGTATCTGACCTATGCGCTGTCCACGATCATGCACCGGGCGCTGCCGGATGCGCGCGACGGGCTGAAACCCGTGCACCGGCGAATCCTCTGGGCGATGCGGCGGCTCCGCCTGACGCCGACGGGTGGGTTCCTGAAATCGGCCAAGATCAGCGGCGACACGATGGGGGATTTCCACCCCCACGGCGATCAGGCAATCTACGACGCCATGGCGCGGCTCGCGCAGGATTTCAACATGCGCTACCCGCTGGTCGACGGGCAGGGCAACTTCGGCAACATCGATGGCGATAACCCGGCCGCCAGCCGCTACACCGAGGCGCGCGTGACCGCCGCCGCCGAGGCGCTGATGGAAGGCATCGACGAGACCGCCGTCGACTTCCGCCCGAATTATGACGGCCGTCTGGAAGAGCCGGTGGTGCTGCCCGCCGCCTTCCCGAACCTTCTGGCCAATGGCTCGTCCGGGATCGCGGTGGGCATGGCCACCAACATCCCGCCGCACAACCTCGATGAACTTATCGACGGCTGTCAGGCCCTTTTGGCCGATCCGCAGCTGTCGGACGAGGCACTGGTTGCCTTGATCCCCGGCCCCGATTTCCCCACGGGCGGGGTGATCGTGGAGCCAAGCGACTCGATCCTTGAGGCCTACAAGACCGGCCGCGGTGCCTTCCGCACCCGTGCCAAGTGGCAGGTCGAGGACCTGGGCCGCGGCACCTGGCAGATCGTGGTCACCGAGATCCCCTTCCAGGTGCAGAAGTCGAAGCTGATCGAGAAGCTGGCGGAACTCATCCAGATCAAGAAGGTCCCGCTCCTCGCAGATGTCCGCGACGAATCCGCCGAGGATATCCGGCTGATCCTGGAACCGCGCGCCCGCACGGTGGACCCCGAAGTGCTGATGGGCAGCCTCTTTAAGAACTCGGACCTTGAGGTCCGCTTCTCGCTGAACATGAACGTGCTGATCGATGGCAAGGTGCCCAAGGTCTGTAGCCTGAAGGAGGTCCTCCGCGCCTTCCTCGATCACCGTCGCGACGTCCTGCGCCGCCGGTCCCTGCACCGGATCGAAAAGATCGATGCGCGGCTTGAGGTGCTGGGCGGCCTCTTGATCGCCTACCTCAACCTCGACCGCGTGATTGACATTATCCGATACGACGACGACCCCAAGGCCGCGCTGATGGCCGAGGACTGGTCAAAATCGCACATCCGGGCGACCTCCGAGAAAGACTACAAGAGCCCGCCGAAAGGGCAGGGCGTCCTGACAGAGGTCCAGGCCGAGGCGATCCTGAACATGCGGCTGCGGTCGTTGCGGCGTCTGGAAGAGATGGAGCTGAACGCTGAGCGTGAGGCGCTGGAGAAGGAGCGTGCCGACCTGGCCGACCTTCTGGACAGCGACCGCCGCCAGTGGAAGCGCATCGCCAAGGAACTGGACGAGGTTCGCAAGCTGTACGGCAAAGGTACCGCCCTTGGCGCGCGAAGGACTCAGTTCGCTGATGCGACCGAGGTCGAAGAGATCCCCTACGAGGCGATGATCGACCGGGAACCGATCACGGTCATCTGCTCCAAGATGGGTTGGATCCGGGCAATGAAAGGTCATGTCGATCTGACGGCGGAACAGAAGTTCAAGGACGGCGATGGCCCGCGCTTCGCCTTCCACGCCGAGACAACCGACAAAATCCTGCTGGTGGCGGAAAACGGACGGTTCTTTACTCTTCTCGGTGCGAACCTGCCCGGCGGGCGGGGGATGGGGGAACCTGTGCGTCTGATGGTGGACCTGGCGAACGATACCGGGATCACCGACCTTCTAGTTTACAAGCCGGGAGTCAAATACCTTCTTGCCTCAAGCGCTGGGGACGGGTTCATCGTGCCGTCCGAAGAGCTTCTGGCCCAGACCAAGGCCGGCAAGGCCGTGCTGACCGTGCGCGACGGGGTCAAGACCGCCGTCTGCACCCCGGTCACCGGCGACATGATTGCCGTTGTGGGCGACAACCGGAAGATGTTGGTTTTTCCATTGTCCGAGCTGCCGGAAATGGCCAAGGGCAAGGGCGTCAGGTTGCAGAAGTACAAGGACGGCGGCCTGTCCGACGCGGTCAGCTTCACCAAAGCCCTTGGCCTGTCGTGGAAGGATCCCGCCGGGCGCACCCGGACCGAGACTGACCTTCTGGAATGGACCGGAGCCCGCGCCAGTGCCGGCAAGATGGCGCCCAGGGGCTTTCCCCGCGACAACCGCTTCACCTGACGCAATGCTCCTCGATGACTTCGTCACTCGTCGCTGACCCAACGACGAGAAGACGAAGTCGCACGAGGAGACCTTCCCCAATCAGGCTTGAATTTCCCGGCCCACCGGGCTAAGTGCCCGCGCGTGTAATCAAGGGCCCCTCTCGGCCCGTTCTATGACAAGGGCGGAAAGCGCGATGGCGAAGGCAAAGTTTGAACGGAATAAACCGCACGTGAACATCGGGACCATTGGTCACGTTGACCACGGCAAGACGACGCTGACGGCGGCGATCACG
>JALOTD010000069.1 GCA_025458105.1 Tabrizicola sp.
CGGACCGATGACGCCCACCGCGCCGATGATTTTCCGATCAGCGTTCATATAGGGAGAAACCACCAGACTTGAACCGGAAAGTGAGAAAAGCTTGTTCTCCGAGCCGATAAAAATGCGCACACCCTCGCCCGCCTCGGTCAGGTTCAGGAATTCGGCGATGTCCCGCTTGCGTTCCAGGTCATCGAACAACACGCGGATGCGGTCGATTTCGGCCTGATCCGCGACGCCGTCGATCAGGTTCGACCGACCGCGCACAATCAGGCGTTCTGACGGCTCACCGGCGTTTTCCCACAGGGCAAGGCCGCTTTCCACCAGCTCCCGCGCCAACGAGTCGATCTCCTGCCGACGCCGCGCAATCTCGCTGACCATCCCGGCCCGCAACTCGGAAAGGGTCCGCCCCTCGGCCAAGGCATTGAGAAAATTGGCCGCTTCCCGCATCGAGGATGGCGTCTGCCCCGGCGGCGGCACGAACACGCGGTTTTCCACCTGCCCATCGGCAAAGACCAGCACCACCAGCGCCCGGTCAGGGCCAAGGCTGACAAACTCGATATGTCGGATCGCAGCTTCCCGCTTCGGGGCCAGCACCACGCTTGCACCCCGCGTAATCACCGACAGCGCGGCGCCGACCTCATCCAGCAGGGTCGTCACGTCGTGGTCATTGATTCCCAGCGTCGCGTCGATCTTCTCCTGATCCTCGGGCGCGACTTCGCCGACTTCCAGCAGGCTGTCGACAAACATCCGCAACCCCGCCTGCGTCGGCACCCGCCCGGCCGAGATGTGCGGGCTGTCCAGGAGGCCGAGATACTCCAGATCCTGCATGACATTCCGCACCGTCGCGGCCGAGACCTTTTCGGACAGCGTCCGGGTCAGCGTCCGCGACCCCACCGGCTCACCCGACGACAGGTATCCTTCCACGACGCGGCGAAACACCTCGCGCGTGCGGTCGTTCATGTCGGTCAGGATCGGCTGGCTGGTCATGGTAATCGGGGTTGCATCCTTGGCCCGTGGTTGCATATGTGGCCGCATTCCAGCGAGAGGTCCGGCAATGCGTCCGTCAGGCAGAAAACTAAGCGATCTACGGGCGGTTTCAATCGAAACCAACGTGATGAAGCATGCCGAGGGCTCTTGCCTCATCAAGATGGGCGAGACGCATGTGTTGTGCTCCGCCACGATTGAAGACAAGGCACCCCCCTTCCTGAAGAACACCGGTCAGGGCTGGGTGACGGCAGAATACGGCATGCTGCCCCGGGCGACCAATTCCCGGACCCGGCGCGAGGCGGCGGCGGGCAAGCAATCCGGCAGAACCCAGGAAATTCAAAGGCTTATTGGTCGATCGCTGCGGGCAGGCGTTGACCGGCAGGCCTTGGGTGAGCGCCAGATCGTCGTCGACTGCGACGTGATCCAGGCCGACGGCGGCACCCGCTGCGCCTCGATCACCGGCGGCTGGGTCGCGCTGCGTCTTGCGGTCAACAAGCTGCTCGCTTCTGGCGTCATCGTCTCTGACCCGATCATGGACCACGTCTCCGCAGTGTCTTGCGGCGTCTACGCCGGCCAGCCCGTCCTCGACCTCGACTACGCTGAGGATTCGGCCGCCGGGACCGACGGCAACTTCGTGATGACCGGCGCCGGCAAGCTGATCGAGGTGCAAATGTCCGCCGAGGGCTCCGCCTTCAGCCAGGACGAGCTCCTCCACCTCCTCGACCTCGCCCGTCAGGGCAACGCCGCCCTTGTTGTGGCACAGCGCGCGGCCCTGGGCCTCTAGATGCTGCACCGTGGGGATCGCCTGCTGGTCGCCACACACAACCGTGGCAAGCTGGAAGAGATCGCCGATCTTCTGGCGCCTTTCGATGTGACCGTCGTGGGCGCTGGAGACCTCGGCCTCGCCGAACCCGAGGAAACCGAAACCACCTTCGTCGGCAACGCGCGCCTCAAAGCCCATGCTGCCGCGAAAGCCTCCGGCCTCGTCGCGCTGGCCGATGACTCCGGCCTTGCTGTCGACGCTCTTGGCGGCGCGCCCGGTGTCTTCACCGCCGACTGGGCCACCACCGCCAAAGGCCGGGATTTCAAGGTCGGCATGGATCGCGTCTGGCGCGAGCTTGAGGCGATCCACGCCCCCGAACCCCGCACCGCCCAGTTCTGCTGCACCCTTGTCCTCGCCGCACCAACCGGCGAAGACCTTGTCTTCGAAGGCAAATCTCCCGGCCGCCTCGTCTGGCCCGGCCGCGGTGAGCAAGGCCACGGCTTCGACCCCATCTTCCTGCCCGACGGCTACACCCTGACCTTCGGAGAGATGGACCGCTGGGAGAAGAACCGGCTCTCCCACCGCGCCGACGCCTTCCAGAAACTCGTCGCCGCCCTGTTCCCGTAATGGACGACTGGCGCCACGCAGGCTTCGGCCTGTATATACACTGGCCCTTCTGCCAGTCGAAATGCCCCTACTGCGACTTCAACAGTCACGTCGCCGCCCGCATCGACCAGACCCGCTGGCTGCAGGCCTTCCAATCCGAGATCGACCGCATCGGAACCCTGACCCAAGGCCGCATCCTCAACACCGTCTTCTTCGGCGGCGGCACCCCTTCCCTCATGGAGGCCGCCACCGTCCAGGGCATCCTCGACCGCATCCGCGCCACCTGGACCTTGGCAAACGACATCGAGATCACCCTCGAAGCCAACCCCGGCAGCGTCGAGGCCGCCCGTTTTGAAAGTTACGCCAAGGCAGGCGTCAACCGGGTTTCCCTTGGAATTCAGTCGCTTGACCCGGAAGACCTCCGCCGCCTAGGCCGTATGCATAGCGTAGACGAAGCCGCCAAAGCCATCGCCGTGGCCCAGTCCACCTTCGACCGCGTCTCCATCGACCTGATCTACGCCCGCCAGAACCAGACCCTTGCCGCCTGGCGCGATGAACTTCACCGCGCGCTCGATTTCGGCACTTCCCACCTCTCGCTCTACCAGCTGACCATCGAGGACGGCACCGTCTTCGGCCAGACAACGAATCACGTCACAACCTGATCTATTGGCGGATGGGCGACTACGCGGGAATCGGGCCGGGCGCCCACGGCCGGCTCACCCTCGATTCGGCGCGATTCGCCACTGAAGCCGAGGGCCAACCGACCCCCTGGCTGACCCGAACTCTCGCTTCACCCGGCTCGGCCGAGACGGCTGACCGCCTCACTCCCGAAGACCGCGCGAGCGAATACCTGATGTTCGCCCTCCGCCTCCGCGAAGGTGCCTCGCTGCAGCGCTTTGCCGACCTTGCCGGTCAGCCGCTGTCGCTGAAAGCGCTAAACGAAGTCGAAGCCCTGGGACTGGTCACCCGGCATGGCGACCGCCTTCAAACGACGGACCACGGCGTAATGATGCTGAATGGCATCCTCCGCGCCCTGCTAGCCGACCGCCAATCGGCCGACTAATCAATCTTCATCTGGTAGCTGCGACAGGATCCGGCACAACCTGTCGAGGTCATCCAGCGATCCATAGCGGATCACCAGCTCCCCGCTCTCTCCGCCGGCAGCATGATCGATCCGGACCGGCATCTTCAGGTTTGCCGAAAGGTCGCCTTCTAGTGCCCGCGTATCCGCGTCCTTCTCCGGCCCTTTCGCTGCCTTCGGAGACGACGGCCGCCAATTCGCTGGCTCTCGGACTGCCGATCAGCGCGCGCGCATGCCCCGCGGAAAGCTTCCCGTCCCGCACATATTCCTGCACATCATCCGGCAGCGTCAGCAGCCGCAATAGATTCGCCACGTGGCTCCTGCTCTTTGACAGCGCCTCGGCCAATTTCTCCTGCGTGTGTCCAAATCGGGTCATGAGCTGCCGGAAGCCCAGCGCCTCTTCGATGGCGTTCAGGTCGGCCCGCTGGATGTTCTCGATGATCGCAACTTCCAGGACTTCGGTGTCGCTAAGTTCCCGGACTACAACAGGAACTTCGTGCAGTTGTGCAAGTTGCGCCGCTCGCCAGCGCCGCTCACCTGCGACAATTTCATAGACATCCCGCCCTGGCTTCCGCCTTACGATCAGCGGCTGAATAACCCCTTTCTTCCGAATCGAATCGGCCAGCGAATCGAGTTCATCCTGCTTGAAGTCCAGACGCGGCTGCTGCGGATTCGGTTCCAGCTTATCGACTGGCAAATGCAGCTCCGCCCTCCGCGTTACGCCCATCTGTTCTGGCCCGGCCAGATGCACATCCGCCATAAGCGCCGAGAGGCCGCGTCCCAATCCGCGCTTTTCGTTCTTGCTGTTCATCAATCAAGCCTCTGAAACTTCGGGTGTCTTACGCCTGTCAGCGATTTCCCTTGCCAGCGCCCGATAGGCCTCAGCGCCCTTGGAGCCAGGGTCGTAAGTCAAGACCGGCAATGCGTAGGACGGTGCCTCACTGATTCTCACGTTGCGCGGGATCGTGGTCTTCATTACGAGGTCGCCCATGTTGGCGCGGGCATCGGCTTCGACTTGAGCCGTCAACCTATTGCGTCGGTCATGCATCGTTAGCACAACCCCTTCTATCCTTAAGTTTGGATTTGCCGAACGGCGCACATCCCGAATCGTCAGCATCAGCTGGGATAAACCTTCCAGCGCAAAGAATTCACACTGAAGCGGCACAAGCACTGAATGCGCAGCGACCAGCGCATTGACTGTCAACAAGCTCAACGCAGGCGGGCAGTCGATCAGGACATAGTCGAAGCCATAGGCGTCCATTTCTGGCCGCCGGAGCGCATCGTGCAACAGATAGCTGCGCTTTTCGTTGGACACGATATCCAGGTCTGCCGACGACAAGTCAGCGTTTGCCGGGATAATCATGACGTCCGGGATTCCTGTCTCCAGCACTACATCCTGTAGATCCGCGCCATCAACGATCAAGTCATAGCTAGTCTGCTTCCTAGCATCGGGTCGAACGCCCAGCCCAGTCGAAGAGTTGCCTTGCGGATCGATGTCGACCAGCAAGACTTTCTTGCCCAACTCGGCTAGCCCCGCAGCCAAATTGATCGCTGTCGTTGTCTTGCCAACGCCGCCTTTCTGGTTCGCTAGAGCAAGGATGTACGTCTGCGACTGATCAGTTATGGGCACGATTGATGTTCCTGATAACAAGAATTGCAGCTTCGGCTTCCGATAGGCTTGGACGAGTGTCAACGTCGAAAGCCCAAGTTGTCCGAGCTTCCGCGATCTCCTCTGCGAACTTTGCGCCTTTGGGAAAAACTGCGACGCCGTCTGGGTGCAAATGGCGTACAGCAAAGGCAAGCAAGTCTGAAAGTGAAGCAAGAGCGCGAGCCGAAAGCACATCCGCTCGCAGCGGCTCGACAGCTTCGATGCGCTGACTAACAACATTTGCGGGCAAGTTCAAAGCTTGGACAGCTTGGCGAAGAAATGTCGCTTTCCGTAAGTCGGACTCGACGAGAGTCACGTTCATGTCCGGCTTCATTTCCTTCGCAAGGATAGCAACGACGATTCCAGGAAACCCGCCGCCTGAACCCAAATCCACCCAGGATCTCGCATTCTGCGGGCAAACAGAGAAGATCTGCGCTGAGTCAAGAATGTGGCGGGACCACACGTACGGCAGGGATTGCTTGCTGACAAGGTTGATAACTGAAGTCCAGCGCTGAACTAACGCTTCGAAGCTGTGCAGTGCAGTCAATGTTTCACGTGAAACATTCAAGCCTGCGACATTGAGCTCCTCAGTTGCTGTCATACTGCTATCCGCTCTGCCCGCGGTTTCCGCAAGTGCGCAAGCACAAGCAGGAGCGCTGCGGGAGTAACGCCCTCGATTCGCGACGCGTGCAGGATCGTCTCTGGCTTGCCGCGCGAAAGCTTCTGCTTCAGTTCATTCGACAAGCCAGAAATCTGGCTGTAGTCAAATTCCGGGGGAATGCGCTGTGTTTCCTGGCGTCGCAGGTCAGCGACTTCCTTTGCTTGCCGATCAGCGTACTGGTCGTAAGTCGAATCGATCTGCAGTTGATCGAGCACATCGCGTCTCAACATCTTGTAGACCGGGAAAGCACTTTCAACGACATCAAGATCGACACCAGGTAGGGAAAGCACATCATAGGCAGTGCGCTTGCCACCATCCCGACTCACTGCAATGCCCACGTCATTCAACGCTTTCGGGCCAATCATGACCTCCATCAGCGCAAGTTGGCCCGATTCGAGCGCTTCGAGCTTGGCTTCAAACGCTTGCCTGCGCTTTTCGCTAACGCAGCCCGCACTCAGACCAACAGGCGTCAGTCGCCGGTCGGCATTGTCGGCCCGCACAGTCAGCCGAAACTCCGCCCGCGAAGTAAACATTCGATACGGCTCTGTAACACCACGCGAAGTCAGATCGTCAATCATCACTCCGATGTAGCTGTCCGTCCGGCTAAATTCGAAAGGCGATTCACCTCTACAGGCTGCGGCAGCGTTCAGCCCAGCTACAATTCCTTGTGCGCCCGCCTCTTCGTATCCTGTCGTCCCGTTGATCTGACCGGCAAAATACAATCCCAGCACAGCGCGGGTCTCCAGTGTCCGCTGCAAGCTTCGCGGATCAAAGTAATCGTACTCGATCGCATAACCCGGCTGCAGGATCGCGGTCTGCTCCAGCCCGGGAATCGTCCGGATATAGGCGTGCTGCACTTCTTCGGGCAGCGAAGTCGAAAGCCCGTTCGGATAGACGGTGTAGTCGTCCAGCCCCTCCGGCTCCAGGAAGACCTGGTGCGAGGTCTTGTCGGCAAAGCGCACAACTTTGTCTTCGATGGATGGGCAATAGCGCGGGCCGACACCTTCGATGTGGCCCCCATACATAGCAGAGCGACCAAGGTTGTCCCGCACGATCTGGTGGGTCGCCTCTGAGGTATGGGTGATCCCGCAGGAAATCTGCCGCGCTTCGGGCACCCGGTTCAGGAAGGAGAACACCGACGGCACCTCGTCGCCCGGCTGGCTCTCCAGCCGCGCCCAGTCGATCGTCCGCCCATCCAGCCGGGGCGGAGTGCCAGTCTTCAGCCGCCCCACTGGCAGCGCCAGTTCGGCCAGTTGTGCCGCCAGCAGCTTCGATGGCGAATCGCCCATCCGCCCGCCCGACATCCGCCGGTCGCCGATGTGGATCACCCCGTTCAGGAAAGTCCCCGCAGTCAGCACGACCCGACCCGAGGCAAGCTCCACGCCCGAAGCCAGCACAACCCCCGCCACCGCGCCGCCCACCAGACGCAGGCCCGCAACTTCGCCCTCGATCACATCCAGCCCCGAGGTCGCCAGCAACTCTGCCCGCATCGCCTCACGGTACAGACGCCGGTCGATCTGCGCCCGCGGCCCCTGCACGGCTGGGCCCTTCCGACGGTTTAGCAAACGGAACTGGATCCCCGCACGGTCCGCCATTCGGCCCATCACCCCGTCCAGCGCGTCAATCTCGCGCACCAGGTGGCCCTTGCCCAATCCGCCAATCGCCGGGTTGCAGGACATCGCGCCCAACGTTTCCACCCGCAAGGTCACCAGGGCCGTCGACACGCCCATCCGGGCCGCTGCCGCTGCCGCTTCGGCGCCCGCATGGCCGCCGCCGATCACGATGACGTCGTAGTGTTTCACGTGAAACCCTCACTTACCGATGCAGAAGCTGGCGAAAATCTCGCCCAGCAGGTCGTCGACATCCACTCGGCCGACCAGGGCATCCAGTGCCCGGACCGCTTGCCGCAGATGCTCCGCCGCCAGCTCGACGCGCGAGTCATCCCTTACCACTTCCGCCCGTGACTCGGCCAGAGCGGCAATCGCCGTTGTAACAGCCACGCGATGCCGTTCCCGCACCAGGGCGCCTGCTGAGCCGACGCGTTCCCCGAGGATATCCCCGATCCGCGCAATCAGCTCTGCCACGCCCTGCCCTGTCTTTCCCGAAACCGCCAGACCGGAACAACCAGATTTGGTGTCTGCCTTACCCAAAACCACTATATCGTCGCCCACCGGCTCCAGCGGCAAGGGTGAGCCATCGGTCAGAAACAGCCGCAAGTCCGCTGCCTCGGCCCGGGCCAAAGCCCGCTCGATCCCGGCGCGTTCCAGCCGATCCTCAGTATCCCGGAGACCCGCCGTATCCAGAAAAGTCACCGGCAGCCCGGCGATCTCCATCCGCACCTCGATCACATCGCGCGTCGTCCCCGCGATCTCGGACGTAATCGCCGCTTCCCGCCCCGCCAATTGGTTCAAGAGCGTCGACTTCCCCGCATTCGGCGCGCCGACGATGGCGACCTCGAACCCGTCCCGGATGCGCTCCGCCGCCGTCACCCCCGCCGCCTCGCGCCCCAGGTCTGCCATCAGCCGGTCGATCAGCGAGAGTACCTCGGGCGAGACATCCACCGGCACGTCCTCATCGGCGAAGTCAATCGTGGCCTCCAGCAAAGCCCCCGCCCGGATCAGGTCGCGCCGCCAGCCGTCGACCTTCTGGCCCACCGACCCCGACAGCACCCGCACCGCCTGCCGCCGCTGCGCCTCGGTCTCCGCGTCGATCAGATCCGCCAGCCCCTCGACCTGCGCCAAGTCCAGGACGCCGTTCTCCAAAGCCCGACGGGTGAACTCACCCGGCTCGGCCAACCGCAACCCCGGCTGCTCGGACAACGCCCGCAGCACAGCCCCAACCACCGCCGGGCCGCCGTGGCAATGCAGTTCCACCACCGCTTCGCCGGTGAAGCTTGCGCCTTCGGCAAAGGACAGCACCAAGGCCTCGTCCAGAAGCTCTCCGCCCCAGACCAGCCGCCGCAGCCCCGCCACACGCGGCGCAGGCAGCGACCCACAAAGCGCAAGACCGGCCGCCACCGCGTTCGGTCCCGAGATCCGTACCACGGCGAGGCCCGACCGACCCCGCGCCGTGGCGAGGGCATAGATCGTGTCCATCGCCGCGCCTTCAGGTGTTCATCGACTCGAAGAATTCCGAGTTCGTTTTCGTCTGCTTCAGCTTCGAGATCAGGAACTCGATCGCATCCGTTGTGCCCATCGGGTTCAGGATGCGGCGCAGGACGTAGGTTTTCTGCAGGTCGGTCTTGTCGACCAAGAGGTCCTCTTTCCGGGTGCCGGACTTGAGGATGTCCATCGCCGGGAACACGCGCTTGTCGGCAACCTTGCGGTCGAGGACGATTTCGCTGTTACCGGTGCCCTTGAATTCTTCGAAGATCACTTCGTCCATCCGGCTGCCGGTGTCGATCAGGGCCGTGGCGATGATGGTCAGCGACCCGCCTTCCTCGATGTTCCGGGCAGCCCCGAAGAACCGCTTCGGCCGCTGCAGCGCGTTCGCGTCCACACCGCCGGTCAGCACCTTGCCCGAGGACGGGACCACCGTGTTGAACGCCCGGCCCAGACGGGTGATCGAGTCGAGCAGGATCACCACGTCGCGCTTGTGTTCGACCAGGCGCTTTGCCTTCTCGATCACCATTTCCGCCACCGCCACGTGCCGCGTCGCCGGTTCGTCGAAGGTCGAGGCCACGACCTCGCCCTTCACCGTACGCTGCATATCGGTGACTTCCTCGGGACGTTCGTCGATCAGAAGGACGATCAGGTAGCACTCCGGGTGGTTCGTCGCGATGGAATGCGCGATGTTCTGGAGGAGCACCGTCTTGCCGGTCCGTGGCGGCGCCACGATCAGCCCGCGCTGGCCCTTCCCGATGGGCGAGACGAGGTCGATGATCCGGGCTGAGCGGTCCTTGATCGTCGGGTCCTCGACTTCCATCTTCAGCCGCTCATCGGGATAGAGGGGCGTCAGGTTGTCGAAGTGAACCTTGTGCTTGGCCTTTTCGGGGTCATCGAAGTTGATCTTCGTGGCCTTGGTCAGGCTGAAGTACCGTTCGTTGTCCTGCGGGGCCTTGATCACACCCTCGATCGTGTCCCCGGTGCGCAGGGAAAACTGGCGGATCATCTCGGGCGAGACGTAGATGTCATCCGGGCCGGGCAGGTAGTTGGCCTCGGGCGAGCGCAGGAACCCGAAACCGTCCTGCAGCACTTCCAAGACGCCGTCGCCGCCGATCTCCCAACCTTCCTCGGCATGCTCTTTCAGGATCGAGAACATCATCTCGCCCTTGCGCATCGAGGGGGCGTTCTCGATCTCCCATTCCTCAGCCATGGCCAGAAGGTCGGCCGGGGTCTTGGCCTTAAGTTGGGCGAGGTTCAAGCGTTCGACAGTCATGGAATACCTTCGGCTGATCGGCCAAACTGGGCGGATCGCAGCTGTGTTGGAACGGGGAATGCGTTGGACCGGACGGCCCTGCACCGGCGCAGGTACTCCTGCCAGGCCGAAAAGTCAACGGATCCGCAATGGCCAAATCAGAAGCGGGTTATCACGGCAAAGACGATGACCACCATCAGCACAGTGGGGACCTCATTCATCACGCGGTAAGTCCGCCCGCTTCGCGTGTTCTGTCCGGCCGCAAAGTCCTTGCGACGGGCAGCCAGCCAGCCATGAAACCCGGTCATCATCACGACACAGGCCGCTTTTGTCCAAGACCAGGCCTCAGACCAGTCGACAATCCCCGGAGTAAACACCAGCATCAACCCGAAAACCCAGGTGGTCACCATCGCCGGGTTCATGATCGCCCGCAGCAGCCGACGCTCCATTGTCTGGAACATTGCATCTGTCCGGCTGCCCAGCTGGACCTGTTCGGCGTGATAGACATAAAGCCGTGGTAAGTAGAACAGCCCGGCCATCCAGGCAATCACCGAGATCACGTGCAGCGACTTGGTCACCAGATACCAGTCTGCCAGAAATGTCGTAATCATTGCGTGTCACCTCGGCGCGTCCGCTTCGTCTCTGTCTTCTATAAAGAAGAAAGAAAAGAAGGAATGAGGATGATGTAGGGTCTGTGCAAAACTGGATTTCCCGCTCTACCCCCAGAATAGTCAACAGGAACCCGATCTGTTGAAAACTTGTGGAAAAGGCCTGCCTCACGGGCAAGAATTAGAAAAAATCATTTAAATACAAATGCATAACTCTTGCTTTAAGCCGTTACTATCCACAGGGAACTGACGCGATATCTTAAGGACAACGGATTTGCCCCTTACCTCGTGACAATGTCCTGCACAGCGGGATATCTCTCGTTGCGCCGGGGTTAGGGTGCGGATGATCTGCCAACGGAACAAAGTCGCCTAAGTCTTGCCCAAACCCTCCGGCGGAACAAACAGTGGATATGCACAGGCTGGCCCATGGCAATCGTCCTTGCCTCAACTTCCGAGATCCGACTTCACCTGTTACGACAGGCAGGGTTGTCGCCCGAGGCCGTCGCGCCGCGCGTCGATGAAGCGGCTGCTCGCGATGCCTTGCTGGCCGAGGGGGCAAAGCCGCGCGACATCGCGGACGCGCTGGCAGAGTTGAAGGCCCGGAAGGTGGCCGACCGGCGGCCGCAAGATCTTGTCATCGGCTGCGACCAGGTGCTGGAACAGGATGGCCAGATTTTCTCCAAACCCGAAACCCAGGACGCTGCTCGAGGGCACTTGCTGGCGCTGCGCGGCAAGACACATCGGCTTTTCACGGCAATCGTTGCTTATGAAGCGGCGCAACCGGTCTGGCGGCATGTGGCCGAAGCGCGCCTGACGATGCACGACATCACGGACGCCTATCTTGACGATTACCTGGCTCGAAACTGGGATAGCATTCGCCACTCGGTCGGCTGCTATAAGATCGAGGAGGAAGGCGTACGGCTGTTTTCCGCCGTTTCCGGGGACCACTTCACGATTCTCGGCCTGCCGCTTCTGCCCCTGTTGGCTTGGATGGGAACTCGGGGCATGATCGCGCGATGACTGACCATCCTCGCATTCCGCTTGCAGCCGTCATCGGCCACCCGATTGCCCATAGTCGCAGCCCAGCACTGCACACCTATTGGCTAAAGCGCTATGGGCTGAAAGGTCACTATGTGCCGATCGACATCGCGCCGACCGAGCTGCCAGACCTGTTGCGCACCCTTCCGCGTCTGGGTTTTGTCGGGGCGAACATCACCATTCCCCACAAGGAGGCGATTCTCAACATCGCCGACATCGTGACCGACCGTGCCGCGCTGATCGGAGCGGCGAATACGCTGATCTTCCGCAAGGACGGCAAGATTCACGCCGACAATACCGACGGCTCTGGCTTTATCGCCAACCTGCGCCAGAACGCGCCGAACTGGGCGCCCGCTGCCGGTCCGGCAGTCGTTCTTGGCGCAGGCGGCGGGGCCCGCGCGGTCGTGGCCGCGCTTATCGAAGTTGGCGCCCCTGAGATCCGCATTGTCAACCGTACCCGCCCCCGCGCCGATGCTTTGCGATCGGACTTCGGGGCCAAAGTACATGTTCATGAATGGGTGCAGGCCGGCAATTTGCTGGAGGACGCGGCAACGGTGGTCAACACCACCTCTCTTGGCATGACTGGGAAGCCGGATTTCCGTGTTCCGCTCGAAAACCTCAACCCGCGCGCGCTGGTCACCGATCTGGTCTATACCCCCCTGAAAACCCAGCTTCTGATCGAAGCGGAAGCGCGCGGCTGCCAGACGGTCGATGGCTTGGGAATGTTGCTGCATCAGGCCGTTCCGGCATTTGAACGCTGGTTCGGGGTGCGGCCCGACGTGGACGAGGCCACCCGCAAGGCCGTGCTTGCAGCATGACTTTCGTCCTCGGACTGACCGGCAGCATCGGGATGGGCAAATCCACGACGGCCCGGATGTTCGCGGATGAAGGCATTCCTGTCTGGGATGCAGATGCCACCGTCCATCGTCTCTACCAACCAGGTGAGGCTGCCGCCCTGGCGGTCGCCAGACTTTTCCCACAGGCAATGGACGAAGACGGCACTGTCAACCGGCCTCGCCTCCGTGCCCTGATCAACGCTGACCCTTCGGTGCTTGACCGCCTGAACGCCGCGGTCCACCCTCTCGTTGCCGAAAGCCGCGCCCGTTTTCTCCGTGCGCAAGACACCGCAGACATAGTGCTTCTTGACGTGCCGCTCCTTTACGAGATCGGCCTCGACAAGGACTGTGATGCCGTCGCGGTCGTTTCTGCCCCGCCCGAGGTTCAGCGCGAACGGGTGCTTATGCGCGGCATGACCGAGGCCGAGTTCCGGCTGATCCTGTCGCGCCAGCTGCCCGACGCCGAGAAGCGCGCCCGTGCCGACTATGTCATCCCAACAACCGGCCTTGAAGGCGCCCGGCAGGCCGTGAAAGATGTGCTGGCAGACATCCGGCGGACCAAAGATGCGTGAAATCGTCCTCGACACCGAAACCACCGGCTTTGAACCGTCCGAGGGCCACCGCATTGTCGAAATCGGCGCGGTGGAACTGTTCAACCACCTGCCTACCGGCCGCACCTATCATCAGTACATCAACCCGGAACGCGGCATGCCAGTCGCCGCATTCGAGGTTCACGGCATCGGCCATGACATTCTGGAAACACCTGGAAAGCCGGTCCCTGGCGGCGTGACCCTGCGCGACAAGCCGGTCTTCGCGCGCATCGGGCAGGCTTTCGTGGATTTCATCGGCGATGCCCAGCTGGTGATCCATAACGCGGCGTTCGACATGAAGTTCCTGAATTTCGAATTCGAACGCGCTGGCCTGCCGACCCTGCCCTATGCCCGAGCGACCGATACGCTTATGATCGCCCGGACAAAGTTTCCTGGCTCCCCTGCCTCGCTTGATGCCCTCTGCCGCCGCTTCGGCATCGACAATTCTATGCGCGAAAAGCACGGCGCGCTCTTGGACAGCGAAATTCTGGCCGAGGTCTATCTGGAACTGGTCGGAGGCAGACAGCCAGGGCTTGTCCTTGGCAGCGCCGCTCCGGGCACGACCTCAGCGGGATCGTCTCCCGGAACCGACTGGCGCCCCCGACCCAGGCCTGAACCGCTGGCTTCCCGGCTCACCCCAGAAGAAGCCGCCGCCCACGATGCGTTGGTCGCGAAACTGGGCGATGCGGCAATCTGGAAGGTATCAGCCTGATCAGTTCACCTTCTCGGCGGTCTTCTCGGCTGCAACTGCGGCGCGACGGGCAAGCTCTTGCCTGTACAGCGCAATGAAGTCGACCGTATCGACGTTCAAAGAGGGGAAGCCGCCATCCCGCGTGACATCAGCAATGATGCGCCGGACAAACGGGAACAACAGCCGCGGGCATTCGATCAGCAGGAACGGGTGCAGCTGGTCATCAGCGACGCCTTCGATCAGGAAAGTTCCGCCATATTCGATTTCTAGTAGAAACAGAGGCTCCTGGTTGACCTTGTTGCGCGACGTGACCTTGTACTTCGAGATCACCTCGTACTGGTTCGCCACAGGCCGTTTGCGTGCATCCAGACTGACGGCCACCTGAATATCGGGCTGAACCTCTGTGCCGCTCAGCCCCTTTTGCACGACCATGTTCTCGAACGACATGTCGCGGATGTACTGAGCCAGAACCTGCATGCGGATCTGCGGTTGCGCGGTCGGGGCAGCCCCGTTTCCCGCTGGGGTGTCTTCGGCCATCAAGGTCTCTCCCATGGATTTCGGGGCTGTTCCTATCAGGTCAGGCCGCGTCTCTCAATCCTGCGTCCATTTCGACGGGCCAGAAGCTTTGCCAGACGGATTCTCCGGCGTTACATCGCGCCATTCGCCCTGTCCAAGGTCAACCTGTGTGTTGGACATCTGGACCGAGGTCGCTGCGAACCGGCGCGATACCAGGTTGATAAACACTTGGCGGACCGGCGGGATCAAAAGCAGGAGTCCGAACAAGTCGGTCAAGAAACCGGGGATCAGCAGCAGGCAGCCGCCAAGAACGACCATCAGGCGATGCGCCAAGGGCGACAGCGGGTCACTGAATTCGTTCAGTCGCGGGGTCAGCGTCAGCGGCCCGCGCGACGCGACACCCTTCAGGACGATGAACCCCAGCGCCGCCGACAAGATGACCCAAAGCAGCGTCAGCCACAGACCCAAGGCGCTGCCCAGTGTGACGAATAGGCCGATCTCGATCAGAGGAACGGCAAGAATCGCCAGAATAGGCCACATCTTCAGAACTCCTGCGCTATCGTGGCGGTGCGTCGGTAGACTTCGCTCCACCCTCACCCTACATAGGGAAAAGCAGTGCGAAAGCCAAACAGAACCACAAACATCTAGAGGTTTCTATGAACGGGTCCCTGATCCAACTCCTGGTCCTCGCAGGGATCGCAATCTTCCTTATCTTGAAGCTGCGGTCGGTCCTGGGAACCCGCGAAGGGTTCGAGAAACCTCCGATTCCCCTGGAAGATGTCCGCCCGCGCGTGCGCCGTGATTTCGAAGTGATCGAAGGCGGGCCGGATCGCGACATCAGCGACCATGTGGCCGAAGGCTCGGATGCTGCCAAGGCTTTGGCCGCAATGAAACAGGCCGAGCCGTCCTTTGCCGTGACGCCTTTTCTGGAAGGCGCGCGCGGTGCCTACGAAATGATCCTGATGGCCTTCGAACGCGGCGATCTCGACTCGATCCGTCCGTTCCTCTCTGATGACGTCGAAGGCAGCTTTGCCGAAGCCATCGCCCAACGCGAACGCGACGGCCTGACGATCGAGGCCAGCTTCGTCGGCATGAAGGAACTTGCTTTGCAGGACGCGACCTTCAACCACGACAGCGGGTTCGCCGAGATCTCGGTCAGGTTCGTGGGCGAACAGACCTATGTTGTCCGCAACAAGGCTGGTGAGATCGTCGAGGGTAGCCCGCGCGAGATCAAGAAATCCCGCGACATCTGGACCTTCGCCCGCAAGATGGGGTCCGACGATCCGAACTGGCAGCTTGTCGCCACCGGCGACTGATGTCCCGGGGATGCGTCGCGGGCTGCAAATCCTTGGGGTCCTTGCGGCCATGACCGCCGCGCCGGTCCATGCCGAAAT
The DNA here is from genome assembly GCA_025458105.1 of Tabrizicola sp. Classification (GTDB taxonomy): domain Bacteria; phylum Pseudomonadota; class Alphaproteobacteria; order Rhodobacterales; family Rhodobacteraceae; genus Tabrizicola. The sequence continues at coordinate 15,767 of JALOTD010000069.1, forward strand.
GCTGGAATTCGATGCACTTGACGGCTGGTATGACGACAACCACACCGAAGCTCTGGTCACCTTCCTGCGCACCTGTGACCTGATTGACCAGCCCGACTGGCAGCCCGTTTGTGCCGTCGCCGCCGATGTCCCGCAAGACGACGCCTCGGCGCGCAGCTTCTTCGAGCTGTTTTTCAAGCCGGTCATCGTCGGCAAGCCTCCCGCTCTGTTCACCGGTTACTTCGAGCCCGAACTCGATGGCTCCCCCGTCCGCACTGGGCGTTTCCAGTACCCGATCTACCGTCGCCCTCCCGAACTGCGCGACGGTACCGTCTACCATTCCCGTCAGGCGATCGAGACCGGTGCCATCGCTGGCCGGGGCCTGGAACTCGCGTGGCTGGATGATCCCGTCGATGTCTATTTCCTGCAAGTCCAGGGCTCTGGCCGCATCCGGATGACGGATGGCAGCGTCATGCGCGTCGGCTACGCCGGGGCGAACGGCCATGCCTACCGCTCGGTCGGCCAGGAAATGGTCCGCCGCGGCGCAGCAATCCCGGCGCGGGCAAGGAGCTGTTGTACACCAACCCCTCTTACGTCTTCTTCCGCAAGATCGGTACGCTCGACCCGCAGGACGGACCCATCGGCGCGATGGGCCGGTCGATCACCACCCTCCGCTCGGTTGCTATTGACCCCAAGTTCACCCCGCTTGGGGCCCCGGTCTGGATCGAGAAGGACGGCCGCGCGCCCATCCGGCGCCTGATGGTCGCGCAGGATACCGGCGGCGCG
>JALOTD010000007.1 GCA_025458105.1 Tabrizicola sp.
GTCATAGGCAACCGCCGCATGGTTCTGACGCGATATCGCCATGTCCCCAAAATCCAGCGCAACCGTCTGGTCCAAGCCACGTCCAATCTGCGATACGCCCTGCGAAAGCGCGAAGGCAGCCCCGCGTCCTGGCCCGGTCTTCACGACCAGCCAGCCAGTCGGGAACATAACGTGACCCTGACCCGGCGCGGCAGGCACCGCAGGAATCGTAGGCTTTTCCGGCTCTTCGAACAGCGGGACGACCGAAGTGGGCTGGGTTTCGAAACCGAGAATTCGCGTCTTGCTGCGGGTCGGACGCCGACGTTCGGGTTCGGCACCCGCCGATGACACCGGACCAGTCGCCCTTTCGGATTTCGCAGGCGCCTCATCCAGATCCCAGATGTTTACCGCCGGGCCGGTCACGCCTTCGGGAAGCGCAGCTTTGGCCTTGACCACGCGACTGGGTCGCGCGGCAGGCATGTCGCTTTCCGGCTGATAGGCCTCGGTCTGCTGCGGCCGTGCAGTCGCCGGGGCTTTTGCCGCCAGCGCCTCACGCAGGCGGCGCACTTCCAGTTCGGCAAGCGCGGCCATAACCGGATCGGGCCCCTGCTCGACCGGAGCCGCCGGAGCCACCGGTTCAGCGTTACCTTTGCCAAAGATCGAGCGAAGGAACTTCACGTCTTTTTCTCCAGATCCTGTTGTTGTTTGCCGCCTTGCGCCTTAGCCCAGACCCGACAACCGGAAGGACCCGACTGCCATTTTGCCCTGACGTTGGACAGCAAAACTGTAAGTTGCAACATTATTTGTCATGTCTCGCTTGAGTATGTCCGCCAGCGCCGTGGCCGACTTCAACTGCTCACCTGTCGCCGCATAGACGAGCAGCACATCGCCAACCTGCAGGTCGGTCTCGGCTCCTTCCGGCAAAGCGGCGACCACGGTCTGGACGTCGGGGCCATCCGACACCAGTTGGAAGACCAGTCCATTCTCAAGCTCAAGCCGCTGCACGATCGGCAAATCGATTGGCAAAGCGGTTGCTTGGCTGCCAGGTGCATTCGCAGCGACCGAAGCTTGCGGGGGTTCACCCGGCCACAGACGGCTTAGCGTGTCATTCGGAAGGGACAAAAGGCCCACAAGCAGCAGGATCGCAGCGGCAGAAGACATGAGAAGGTCACGAGAGCCACGCCGAACCACGATCTGTCCCGGCGCCGAGACCGATTGCGCGACAGCCGGCTGAAGTGCCGGCCCGAGGGCCCGACCCGCCTCGAACGATGCCACGGGTACGGCGTGAGGCAGTGCCGGCGCCTCTGTCTGGACAGGACGGGCAATGGGGACCGAAACGGCTGCTTGAGCGGCCTGCGGCACGGCCTGACGTGCAACGGGAGGATCTTCTCGCAGCATTGCCTGCCAGTCTGCAACCGACTGGATCCGATCACGCGGGAAGATCGACATCGCCTTGTCGATCGCTTTCAGAAACCCTGTCGGATAGCCTTGTACACGACCTGTCAAAGGCTGGTGCGGATCGCCTTGCCGGTTCGCAATCGACGACAGTCGCTCTTGCGAGGTCTTCGGCGTTTCGCGCGTGATCAGATGCGCAAAGGTCGCGGCCAGGGCGTAAAGGTCGCTGCAAGGCGCCTGTGCACTGCCGCTGATGTAGAATTCCTGCGGCGAATAGCCGTCCTTCACGACCCGAAGGCCCGACAGTGCCCGGCTCTTGCGGGTCACATCCTTGCGCGAGGCACCGAAATCGATCAGCACCGGACGACCGGTTACCCGATCCAGAAGAATGTTGTCCGGTGAAATGTCGCGGTGCAGGACGCCCTGCGCGTGTACATAGCCGAGGGCGTCCAGCATCTGATGCAGGATATCAACGATCTGACCTGGCGGCAGTGCAGGCGCGGTCCCTTCCACCGTCTCCAGAAGGTCGGGGCCCTGGACATATTCCATCGCCATGTAGGCGGTTTCGTTGTCTTCGAATACTTGATGAACCTTGACGATGTTCGGATGGTCAAGCTTCGAGACGGTATATGCCTCTTGCAGGAACAGCTTGACCACCGACCGGAATTCGTCTTCCCGCTGCCGCGTACGCGGGCCGACCGCGACACCGGTGCGGCGGCAGAACGAAGCCGGGAAACATTCCTTGACGACGACACGGCGATCAAGCGAGTCGAGCGCCAGATAAGTGATGCCGAAGCCGCCGGCGTTCAGAAAGGATTCGACAGTAAACTGGCCCTGCAGAAGCCGGGTCCCCGGTTGCAGTTCATCGGTCTGGCTGCCAATGCCGACCTCTTCCAGTTTCACCGCTGCCGATGTCATCCCAACACCTTTTCCGCGTCTTCCCAAAGCCCCTGACTGGACGCCGGTCGATAATCCGGAATAGCTGAGGAGTTGGGCCAAATCGTGAAGAGGCTTCGTGCGATTTCCGCCACAATTGGCCGCGAGTGGGCGAAAACACCCGGCGTCGGCCTCATCTGCAGCAATCAGCATTTATTGAACTGCGCGCGAGCATGCCGGGTTTCCGGGGGATTTGCTGCATACCCGTCAACAATTCCGTCAGCCGTGTCCGCCCAGCTTTTGCCACAACCTGTGCCAGCTTTTGCATGGGCGACACCAACGGAATGAGCATCCTTCACAGGTTCGCCTGCGCGATTCTCGGGCTGACGACCTTGCCCTTTGCCGCACTGCATGACACGACATGCGCATGGTCGAAATCCTGCTGAAAACGCTTCCGTTCTTTGCCGTGATCGGGCTTGGCTATATGTCGGGTCGGCTAAGGTTCTTCAGCGCAGAGGCGACCGCCTATCTGACGCGGTTTGTCTTTTATTTCGCGCTCTCTGCGATGCTTTTCGGCTTTTCTGCCAACCTGGATGTCGCGGCGATCTTCAGCTGGTCATTCGTCTTTGCCTATCTGACCGGGACCTTCGTGATCTGGGTGGTCGTCGCCGCCGTTGCCTTGTGGCGGGGTACCGGGCACGAAGAGGCTGTCTTCGAGGCGCATACCGGTGTGATCGGCAACGTAGGATTTCTGGGGATACCGATGCTTGCGCTGCTTCTGGGACCAGAGGCTGTCGGGCCCGTGCTTCTGGTGCTGGCGGTGGATCTGATCGTGTTTTCATCGCTTCTGACTATGGTGATCACGGGGATCCGGGCCGGACGGATCAGCGGGCAGACCTTCGCTATTCTGGCCGTCGGGCTGGCCAAGAATCCGATGATCGTGTCTGTGGTGCTTGGTATCCTGTGGGGTTCTATTGGCTGGACCTTGCCGGTTCCGGTCAACGAGTTTCTGACCCTTCTGGGTGCAGCAGCCACGCCCTGCGCCCTTTTTGCCATCGGAGCATCTCTGGCCGGGCGCAGCGCCGAACGAATCGAGGTGGCGGCCTGGTTGTCGTTTTCCAAGCTGATCCTGCATCCTGCGGCAGTAGCCGCAGCCTGCTGGGTCTTCGGCGTGTCCGGCTTCGTCGCCGGAGTCATGATCGCGGCAGCCGCCCTCCCGGTGGCTGGAAACGTGTTCATCCTGGCGCAGCACTACGGAGTGGCACCACAACGCGTTTCAACGGCAATCCTTCTGTCCACGGCGGCATCTGTCCTGACCGTAACAGGGGTGATTGCCTTGGTCAGCTAGGAGGTTCCTGATGAAGACGGTCTCGGAAAACCGGACATTCGGCGGGGTGCAGGGGGTGTATACGCACGCCTCGCAGGCTTGCGCGTGTGACATGACCTTCGGTTTGTTTCTCCCAGCGCAAGCCGAGGTCGGTCCGGTTCCCCTGTTGTGGTTCCTTTCGGGGCTGACCTGCACGCACGAGAACGCAATGATCAAGGCAGGTGCGCAGCGCTGGGCGGCCGAGGCTGGGATCGCGCTTGTCTTCCCGGATACCTCGCCTCGGGGTGACGGAGTGGCAAATGCTGCCGCAAGCGACCTGGGTCAAGGTGCAGGGTTCTATGTGAACGCCACGCAAGCCCCCTGGGCGCCGCATTTCCGGATGTGGGATTATGTGTCCGAGGAACTCCCGCGCCTTTTGTTCAACGCCTTCCCTCTGGCCGAAGAGGCGCAGGGCATCACCGGGCATTCGATGGGCGGTCACGGCGCGTTGACCATCGCGATGAGCTTTCCGGGACGCTTCACCAGCGTGTCGGCCTTCGCGCCGATCTGCAATCCAATGGCGAGTGAATGGGGCCGCCCGCAGTTTTCTGCCTATCTGGGCGAGGACCAGTCGACTTGGGCCGCGCACGATGCCAGTCATCTGATGCGGCGGCGGGGGTTTGACGGGCCGATGCTGATCGACCAGGGCACGGCTGACCCGTTCCTGGACAAACTTCGCTCCGAGACCCTGGCCGAGGCGATGACCGCCGCCCGGCAGGGCGGCACGTTCCGGATGCAGAAGGGGTATGATCACAGCTATTTCTTTGTGTCGACCTTTATGGAGGATCATGTTGCGTTTCATGCTGCTGCTTTCGGGGGGTAAGGCCGCGCTTTTGGCGCTGGCCTTGTCGGTCAGCATTCCGGCGCCGGTGGCGGCCGATCCCGTCCAGTCGGTGCTGGCTTCCATTAACGCCGCGCGAGCCAAAGCGGGCTGCGGTCCTTTGAAGCTGAACAAGGCCCTGACAACGGCGGCGAGGCAGCATGCGTCCAACATGGCCGAGCAGAATTTCTTCGGGCACACCGGAAAGGACGGTCGCGGTTTTGCCAGCCGGATCCGCAGCCAAGGCTACCGCTATGGCTTGGCCGCCGAAAACATTGCTGCCGGGCAGAAGACGGCGGAGCGTGCGGTAAAGGTCTGGCTGGACAGCCCCGGACATCGCAGGAACATCCTGAACTGCAAGTTCCAGGATACCGGGATCGCCATGGTCTACCAGCCAGACGATCGTCCGATCCGGGGTCAAAGCGCCGCCTTGCGCTATTACTGGGTCCAGCTATTCGGCACCCCCCGCTGAGGCTATGGTTGGCCTGGGTCGAGCGAAGAGGGGTCAAGCCCGTCTGGTTGGATGCGTTCGCGGGCAGCAGATTCTTTCTATTGAAATCAATGTGCTAAATAGGTATCGACATTTGGCCTCAACTCTTGGGCTGCACTGATCCGGCCTGAAACAGCGGCTCCTTCCCGACCTTCGCTGTCGCGGGCAGGACAGACGAAACCCCGCCCGAGGGATCATCTGCCCCCATGGCCCCCCGTTCTGCAGCCTTGACCGGAATCCTGTTCGCCGCTGGTGGCACGCTAATCTTTTCGGTCAACGACATGGCCATCAAGTTCCTCTCGGAAGGCTACGCGTTGCATCAGGTCATCCTGATCCGCGCCGTGATCGCCATAAGCTTCATCCTGGGCGTCATCCATGTCTCGGAACGCGGCTGGTCACAGATCGCAACCAGTCGCCCCGGGACGCACCTGTTGCGCGTGGCGATCGTGATGGTGTCGAACGTGACCTTCTTTCTGGGTCTTGCGGCGATGCCCCTGGCCGACGCGGTTGCCGTGGCCTTTATCAGCCCGATTGTCGTGACCTTGCTGTCGATCCTCTTCCTGCGCGAAAAGGTCGGACCGCGTCGCTGGATGGCGGTCATCGTGGGCATGGTGGGGGTCATCGTGATGCTGCGGCCTGGTGCGGGCGTGATCCAGCCTGCTGCAGTCCTGGTCCTGATTTCGGCAGTGCTCTACGCCGGCGGCAACCTGCTTGCCCGGCACATGGGAGGCACGGAAAGCGCGATGACACTGTCCTTCTATGTGCAGGCCGGGTTTATCCTGGTCAGCTTGTCGATGGGTCTTTGGGCCGGAGACGGCCATCTTGCAACCGACGATCCGTTGTGGGGCTTCCTTTTCCGGCCGTGGATCTGGCCGCCGATCGCAGACTGGCCGGTCTTCCTTGCGACGGGCCTCTCGGTCGGGATCGGTGGGCTGATGGTGACTCAGGCCTATCGCACAGCCGAGGCCGGGTTGATCGCTCCCTTCGAATACATCGGGATGCCAGCCGCCATCCTGTGGGGGGCGCTGGTCTTTGGTACTTTCCCGGACCGTGTGGCCTGGGTCGGCATTGCGCTGATCTGCGGTTCGGGCCTTTATGTGATCTGGCGCGAAACGGTGCGAAGACGGGAACAGTATGCAGCCTGAGGCAGTGGTCTTCGACATTGGCAATGTGCTGACCTGCTGGCAGCCGGAAGCCTTTTATGACCGCGTGATCGGCGAGGATCGTCGCCGGGCGCTGTTTGCCGAGGTGGACCTGCACCACATGAACGCGCTGGTCGACGACGGGGCGCTGTTCCGCGAGACGATCTATGACTGGGCCGACCGCCATCCCGCCTGGGGGCCTGAAGTGCGGATGTGGTACGACCGCTGGATCGAGTTGGCGAGCCCCCGGATCGAGGGCTCGATTGCGTTGTTGCGCGCCTTGCGGGCCAAGGGCGTGCCGGTCTTCTGCCTGACGAATTTCGGCAGCTATTCCTATGAGGAAGCGCGGACCAAGCTGGATTTCCTGGGCGAGTTCGACCGGGAATATGTTTCGGGCCGTCTGTTCGTATCGAAGCCGCAGCCGCGCATCTACCAGATCGTGGAAGAGGACAGCGGCGTCCCGGCGGACCGGCTGCTCTTCACCGACGACAAGGCCGACAACATCACGGCGGCGGCGCGGCGGGGCTGGCGGACGCATCAGTTTGAAAGCTGGCAAGGCTGGGCACGACGACTGGTCGCCGAAGGGCTGTTGACAGAACGGGAGGCGGGCCTGTGACCGAGATCGTACCGCGGGAAGCAGAGGCGCATCTGGACTGGCCCAGCCTTCTGGCGGCACTTGAAGCCGGGCACAGGTTGCCTAGGGCCGAGATCAAGGATCTGTTCCTGTACCGTGGCGTGGACACAGTACTGGACCGTGCGGCCTGGATCGATGGCTTGGGGGCCTTGGTCAAGGTGGCGACGATCCATCCCGGGAATGCGGCGAAGGGTCTGCCCACTGTGAACGGCGCTGTGACCCTTTATGACGATGCGACGGGGGTGTTGACCGCGATTGTCGATTTCCATCTGGTGACCAAGTGGAAGACGGCGGGCGACAGTCTTCTGGCCGCCAGCCGCCTGGCGAGGAAGAACAGCCGCCGGTTCCTGCTGGTCGGCGCGGGCACGGTGGCGCGGTCGATGGTTCAAGCTTACTCTAGCCTGTTCCCTGAGGCCGAGTTCACGGTCTGGAGCCGCAGCCGGGCCTCGGCTGAGGCCATGGGTCTGCCGGTAGCAGATGATCTGAAGGCGGCGGTCAGGGCGGCAGATGTGATCTGCACGGCGACGATGGCGACCGCGCCTCTTATCAAGGGCGACTGGTTGCAGCCCGGCCAGCATCTGGATCTGATCGGCGCCTACAAGCCCGGGATGCGCGAGGTAGACGACCGGGCGATGAGCCGCGCCCGGCTGTTCGTGGACAGCCGGGCCACGACGATCCACCATATCGGCGAGATCATGGACCCGCTGGCCTCGGGCGCGATCACCGAGGGCGATATTCTGGCCGACTACTACGACGACCCGGCCACCTTCACCCGCCGGTCGGATGACGAGATCACCATCGCCAAGAACGGTGGCGGCGCGCATCTGGACTTGATGACCGCCCGCTTCATCGCCGACCGGTGGAGCCGCCGCTAGGTCGTATGGCGGCGATTTCTTCGAAGAAATCGAACCGGAGCCTTTGAAGGCTCCGGTGCGGAATTTTCGAAAATTCCGCGTCCCGGCCTAGAACCGGTGCTCCAGCGACAGGGAAAGCGCGGTGTCCTCACGCGGGCCGACGCGGGTGAGGTCGATATCAGCGCTATAGCGGACCAGGCCGTTGTCCGACTGGTGCTGTAGGCCAATCCCGAAGGCCAGACCGCAGTCCGACCAGTCCTCCACCCCCGAGACGGTTTCGCACGTCAGGCCGGGCGCAAAGGTCACCAGCGACAGCGAGTCGGCCACCGCCGCGCCGTCCAGGGGCACGACGAATTCCGGTTGGAAGGTCAGGGTGGCCAGCGTGAGGTTTCCGGCGTCCAGCTGGAACTCACCCGAGCTGCCAAAGGCGGTGCCGGTCAGGTCCAAGGTGCCAAGCCAGGTGCGGCCAACCGCCAGAGACAGCGCTGGCCGAAGCTCCCAGCCGTCCATCGGCAGGACGCCCGAGAGGGTGGCCCCGGCCTGCACGCTGCGAGTGGTGTAGTCGGATTGCAGCGACAGGATGCCGTTCGACAGTTCAAGGTCGTTGCGCCCGGCGGTCACACTTGCGAAGCCGCGCAGGTACAGGTTGTCGTCCAGCCGGTGGACGCCATAGGCGCCAAGGCTGACGCCCATCGTGCGCAGGGGGCCGGTGAAGCTACGGTCCACGTCGGCCTGGCCGACCTCCAGCCCCAGGTACCAGGCGGCAAGCGTGTCGTCCGACAGGCGGCGTTCCCAGGCTAGCGTGGTGTCCAGGCGGGCCGAGGTCGTGCCCTCGGCGTCGCGGGTCAGGCTGAATTCGCCCCATAGGATGCGGCGGCTGCCGTTTGCAAGGCCAGTCTCGGCCCCGAAGCTGCCCTTGGAGGAGATGGTCATGTCATCGGCCTGCAACGTACCCTGGAACGACAGCGCGCGGTCCACTTGCGGGGCGTCCGAGGCAAGCCGCTCTTGTGCCGCCTTTACCATCCGCTCAGTCGCGGCAATCCGGGCGCGCAGGTCGCGCAAGGTTTGGTCGGTGACGATGGCCAGGATTTCGTCGGCATACTGGTCAAACTCGGTCGCCACCGATGCAGTGCTGATTACCAGCGGCACGGCCGCGGCGCTGGGATTTCCAAGCTCATCCTCTGCCGCGCCTGCGGCGATGGAGATGGTGATCTCACCTCCGGTTGGAGTGATCGTCGCGACGTAGTTCCCACTGCTGCCCGAGAAGCCGCTGACCGTGGCATTCACCACCTCAAGGTCGTCTTGCGTGAAGGCAAAGATGTCTTCTGAGAAGGTGATCGTTAGGGTGAAGGGCCCGGTCTGCGCGCCTGGGGGTGCCGACAGGACGACGCTTGGTCCGACGGCATCGACAAACCAGGGGCCGGTCGCCACGCCATTCAGCGTCAGGTTGGCCGGGTTCACAGCGGCATCGACGATGATGCCGCCGTTTCCGTCCAGCGACGTGATGGTCAGGCCATCGTTGTCCTGCACGCCCGACGGGATGACAAGGCGGAAGACCAGGGCAGAGGACCCCGAACCGCTGACGTAGTCGGCATAGAAGGTCTGGCCGCCGATATCCACGACAAGCCGGGGAAAGCTGCCATTATCGACGACTATGACCGCCTCATTTAAGTTGACCGTAAAGTCCAGCGTGTCGCCAGCTGCGAAGGAGGCGCTGGCCGGACCCGTGACGCTGATCACGGCCGGCGCGACGCTATCGACGAAGATCTGGACCCCGTCTGAATAAGGCGAGGCGTTTCCAGCCGCATCGATCGCGCGGGCACGAACCATAGAAAGGCTCTGCGCGAGGGTGTTCAGGGACCAGGACCCGGTGCTCGAGGCGCTGACCGAACCGACCAGCGCGTATCCGGCGCCTGCATCGATCTGCACCTCGACCAGCGCCCCTGGCTCGGCCGTACCGGCAACTGTGATCGAGGGGTTCGGAAAGACCTGAAACGGGTCTGGGCTGGTGATGGCCGGAGCCGGGGGGGGCGTCGTGTCGACGGTGAAGCTGAAGGTTGCCGGGGTTAGCGCATTCCCGGCGTTGTCGAAGGCCTGGGCCGTGAAGGTATAAGGCCCGTCGGCCAGGCTTGTCGGCGGAATGTAGGTCCAGTTTCCAGATGGGGTGACGGAAACCTCGGTCGGCACAGAGCCGTTCAGCGTGACCCGCACGCGCGAGCCGACTTCGGTCGTGCCGGTAAAGGTGACATTCGCGTTTGCCAGCAAAATGGCCGACGGCGAGGTGATGACCGGCCGTGCCGGGGCCACGCGGTCGACCGTGTGCACGTCCCCGGCGGTGAACCCGCCCGCGAGGGGGTTGCCCACGATATCGACGATGCCCGTCCCGACGCCATTCACCTCAAGCTCGATCGTCCCCTGGCCGTTGATACCGCCCAGCGTGACCGTGTAGACCGCACCGGACCCGCTGACCGAGGCGATGAAGGCCGAGGCGCCGTTTAGGCCCAGAACACTGAAATCCGGCGCATCGACGCCCGTCACCGCCTCGCTGAAGGTCACGCTATAGCTGACCGACTCTGCCGCCGGACCAGGCGCGCCGTTCAGGGTAACGGACTGGACGGTGGGCGGAGGGCCGACAACGGTAAAGTCAATGCGTGCCTCCGCAGATTCATTTCCGGCTGCATCGATGGCCACGGCTGTGGCGGAAACCGGGCCCTCAGCGACCGGTTGGGGATGGGTATATGCCCAATTGCCAGCACTGTTGGCTATCAGAGCCGGGGTGAGAAAGTTGTAGTTGCCGTTGGACCCAGACAGCCGGATCGTGCTGCCCGGCTCGGCTGTGCCCTGGAAGTCGGGGGTGAAATCGGTGGTGACAGCGCCGTCAGTCGGGTTGGTAAAGACCGGCGCGGCCGGGGTCTCGCGGTCGACCGTGTGCACGTCCCCAGTGGTGAACCCGTCGGCGAGAGGGTTATCGACGATATCGACGATGCCCGGCCCGACATTGTTCACCTGAAGCTCTAGCGTCCCCTGCCCGATGATTCCGCCCAGCGTGACCGTGTAAATCGCACCGGACCCGCTTACCGACTGGAGAGAAGCCAGGGCGCTGCCTGACACTTGAATGCCGAAATCCGTCGCATCAACGCCTGTGACGTTTTCGCTGAAAGTGACGGTATAGCTGACCGACTCTGCCGTCGGGCCGGGTGCGCCGATCAGCGTGACGGACTGGACTGTGGGCGGAGGGCCGACGACGGTAAAGTCGACAATCGCGTCGCCACTTCCGATCGCATAAGCGGCCTCGATCTGTGCCGGGCCTTCGTTCAGAGGCACGGGGAAATCATGCGACCAGTTGCCGGACGCATCCGACCTGAGCGGCACGACGTACAGCGGTCCAGTCGCCGTGAAGATCCGCAGTTCGATATCCCGGTTCGGATCCGCCGTTCCAGTGAACAGCGGGGTGGTGTCGGTGATCCGTTCGTCCTGCGTGGGCGACGTGATCGTCATGGTCTGCGCCGCGGCGGCCGTCGGGACCAGGACAGCCAGCAGAATGGCAAGGTGGCGGATACGGCCAACGGCAATTGTTACAAAACGGCAAAACCGATTGGCAAACAGCACGTTGACCCCCATGATTGATCGCTACGTGACGGTAGACTCAGCTATCGTAGGGTCAATGGACGTCTGTCGTCTGTGACAAAAGTCACATTCGAATGTGTCACAAACTCCGCAGTTTGGCGCGGCGCAGTGCAGAAGACATGTACGGGACTTGGTCGGAGCGAGAGGAGCGCTACGCTCCGACCTTGGGGGGCGGGTTACCCCTTCCGTCTGGCTTTGGCAAGGGGCGTTACGCCTGGTCGGTTGACCGGTCAAAGCGTCTGAGCCAGCTGGAAATGCGCGGCTGGGTGCCGATCTCCATCCTTGTGCGGCTTTCGAGGACAGGGGTGTTCTGGCTGACACGCGGCGTGCCCTCGCGCAGGACGATGTAGATTCCTGAGGCGATGATGATCGCGGAGCCGATGGCGGTGTAGAGGTCGACGGTCTCGTCGAAGAACAGCCAGCCGTAAAGAGCTGCCCAGATGATCTGCGAATACTGCATGGGCGCGACGATCACGGCGGGCGCGGTGCGGTAGGCGGCGATGATGCCCAGCGCACCCAGCAGGCCGAGGAAGGCCATGACGGCGGTCAGGCCCAGATCGTCGACCGGCATGGGCACGTAGACGATGGGCATGATCGCCCCCATGGCAAAGAAGGTCAGCATCATCGGGTAAAGCATCAGAACGACAGACCGTTCGTCCGATCCGATCTTGCGGACGATGACGCTGGTCAGCGCGCCGGTCACGGCGGCCCCGATCGCGGCCAGGTGGCCGATCGAGAAGCTGTCTCCCCCGCCCGGACGCAGGACGATGATCACGCCCACAAGTCCCACGATGACGGCAATGCCCCGACGGATGCCGACCTTTTCGCCCAGCATGGGGATCGCCATCAGGGTGATCAAGAGCGGCATTGCGAAGAAGATCGCGTAGCAGATCGCCATCGGAAGCTGGGAAAAGGCGAAGAAGCCCATGACCCCGGTCGCCACGGCCGAGACCGATCGCAGCGCCGACCACCAGGGGTGGCGCGGGATCAGCGTGCCATCGCGGCGATCGCCCATCAGCATCATCATGACCAGCGGGAAGCCCATGAGGCCCGAAAAGAACATGATCTGGAAGGACGTATAGGTTTCGCCCAAAAGCTTTACGACGACGTCGTGCGTCGCATAGGCCCCGAAGGCCGCGAGCGACAGAAGCGCCCCGCGCAGGTTCGATTGCATGTGGTCTAGTCCGCCTGGACCGCGTGAGGGGGGCGCGGTTGTTTGCGCCAGTATCATCGCCCGGATCGAAAAGGGCCACAAGGGCCTGCGCGGGCGCTGCTTGTCGAATTCGCTACGGCAGCGCGGTGCGGTTCGATTGCCAGACGACCATGAACCCGGCCACGGCGATGAGAGCCATGCCAAGGGCGGTATGGGCAGCCATAGGTTCGTCGAAGAACAGAGCTCCGAAAAGGGCGGCCCAGGCGATCTGGGAATACTGGGTTGGAGCCACGATGACCGGTGGGGCGAGACGGTAGGCGGCGATCATGCTCAGGGTTCCAAGAAAACCGGCCAGTGTCATACCCAGGATGAAGCTGAGGTCGGCGAGAGGCATGGCGACATAGCGGCCCGGCAGGAGCAGGAAGGCCGACAGGGTCTGCCCGAGGACGGGGTAAAGCAGCATAGGCACATTTGCCTCGACGCCACCGGTCTTGCGGACGATCAGATAGTGGACGGCGGCCAGGACGACCCCGCCCACCGCTGCGCTGTGACCGATGCCGAATGTCAGGTGGCCCGGGCTCAGCGCGACGATGACGCCCACCAGGCCCACAACCACCGCCACCACCCCCACCACATCAAACCTGTCGCCGAGAAGAGGCCAGGCCATCACGGTCAGCATCAGGGGCAGCGTGAAAAAGATTGCATAGGCCTGCGCCAGGGGCAGGACGGTGAACGCATAGGTGACCAGAAGGCCATTGCCGATCAGCGCCACGGTGCGGATCGCCATCAGCCAGGGATGCACCGGCCGCAGACTGACCGGCTGGCGTAGCCAAAGGAGCCCGATCAGCGGCAGGGTAAAAAGGCCCGCGAAGGCCACGATCTGCACCGGGCTGTAGGTGCTGCCCAGAAACTTGATCGTGGCATCGGCCAGCGCAAACAGGGCAAAACCCAGAAGCCCGAAAAGCCCACCTCTCAGGGCGTCAGACATGCCGTGGCCCTGCGTGCTGCAAAGTCAGAGGCTGGCGTCCAGCGCCGCAAGGATCGCGTCGCCCATCTGGGTGGTCGACACTGGAGTGCCGCCCTCTGGGCCCATCAGATCGGCGGTGCGGACACCGTCGGCAAGCACCTTCTCTACGGCCTTTTCGACACGAGTGGCTTCGTCGCCCATGTCGAAGGAATACCGCAGGGCCATGGCGAAGGACAGGATGCAGGCGATCGGGTTCGCCTTGCCCTGCCCAGCGATGTCGGGCGCACTGCCATGAACGGGCTCATACAGCGCCTTCGGACGCCCGTTCGCCATCGGCGCGCCAAGGCTGGCCGAGGGCAGCATCCCCAGCGACCCGGTCAGCATCGCGGCGCAGTCCGACAGCACGTCGCCGAACAGGTTGTCGGTCACGATCACGTCGAACTGCTTGGGCCAGCGCACCAACTGCATTGCGCCGTTGTCGGCATACATGTGGCTTAGCTCCACATCCGGATAGTCGCGGTCGTGCACTTCCTGCACCACGTCGCGCCACAGGATGCCCGATTCCATCACATTGGCCTTCTCCATCGAGCAGACCTTGTTCGACCGCTTCCGCGCCAGCTCGAACGCCGACTTCGCCACGCGGGCGATTTCGCTTTCCGTGTAGCGCTGGGTGTTGATGCCGACGCGTTCGTTGCCTTCCTTGAAGATCCCGCGCGGCTCGCCGAAGTAGACGCCGCTGGTAAGCTCGCGAACGATGACGATGTCGAGGCCCGCCACGACATCCTTCTTCAGGCTCGAGAAATCGGCCAAGGCGTCAAAGCATTGCGCCGGGCGGAGGTTGGAGAAGAGATCCATCTCTTTCCGCAGACGCAGAAGGCCGCGCTCCGGCTTCACGCTGAAGTCCAGCTTGTCGTACTTCGGCCCGCCGACCGCACCAAGAAGCACGGCGTCCACCGCCTGCGCCTTGGCCATCGTCGCGTCCGACAGCGGCACGCCATGCACGTCATAGGCGGCCCCGCCGACAAGGTCTTCGCTGACGTCAAAATGGACGCCGCGCTTGGCGCCCATCCAGCCGATGATCTTCTTCACCTCGGCCATAACTTCGGGGCCGATGCCGTCACCGGCGAGGATCAAGAGGGACGGGTTGGCCATGACATGCTCCGCTGAAAAGGGTCGGGCGAGGGCCTAGCTTTTCGTCAGGAAAACTTCAAGCGGCGAAGGCTTCGGCCAGTGCATCCCAGACCCGGCGTAGCCGCGGCGATTGGCGCAGGTGCGGCGCGGCGGTCAGCCAGACCGGAAGGCTGGGAAGATCAGGCAGGACGCTCACCTGTTCAAGCGCCGGGTCGCTGTCGCCGATCAGGCGCTGCAGACCGCCCAGCCCGCAACCCGCGCGCACCAATTCGACATAGGTCAACGGGCAGTCACATCTCACCGGAAAGAAATTGCGCGTGACCTCGACCCCATAACCGCGCATCACCCGGATGATCTGGTCGTTCTTGTCGTAGCCGACGAAATCATGGCGCAGCAGGTCATCGGGGCCGGTCGGACGCCCCCTGCGGTCGAGGTAGGACTTGGCCGCATAGATCCCGATGGGCAGGTCCGCAATATGCCGCGTCACAAGATCGCCCTGCTTGGGCCGGTACATGCGCAAGGCAATGTCGGCTTCGCCAAAGAGAAGGTTTTCCGAGGTGTCCGAGGGAACAAGGTCGATCTGGATCCCCGGCTCCTGGGCGCGCAGCATTGCAAGGATCCTGGGAAGGATCACGTACGACACGACCCGGCTGGCCGTCAGGCGGACGGTACCCTCGATCCCCGTCGCGCGGCCCTTGGCGGTCAGCTGAAGCTCTGCCGCTGCCGCATGCATGGCCCGTGCGGCAGGCATCAGGGCATGTCCCGCCTCGGTCAGGGCCAGACCCTTGGCAACACGGGTGAAAAGGGTGACCCCCAGCGTCGCTTCTGCCGCCTGAATGTGGCGGCCAAGGGTGGGCTGGCTGATCCCCGTTGCCCGCGCGGCGCCGGACAGCGACCCAGCTTCGGCCACAG
Organism: Tabrizicola sp.; assembly: GCA_025458105.1. Lineage (GTDB taxonomy): Bacteria > Pseudomonadota > Alphaproteobacteria > Rhodobacterales > Rhodobacteraceae > Tabrizicola. Next base: position 15,347 of record JALOTD010000007.1, read on the forward strand.
CCAGACAGGAACGGATCAGGGACCAGTCGAGATTATCCATGCAATAATGCATAGGCGCTGCAGAAATTCATGCAATTCCTTTTCATCCGGTCATCGCGCATCTCTTGGCAATACAGGAGAGATCAGATGACGAGAACAGCCCTAGTCCTTGGATCGAACGGCGGCTTCGGCGGCCAAACAGCGCTTGCGCTTGAAGGCGCCGGTTGGCGCGTCAACCGCTACCAGCGCGGCACTGACATGGCCCTTGCCGCCCACGGTGCCAGCGTGATCGTCAACGGGCTGAACCCGCCTGCCTATCACAACTGGGACCAGCTGATCCCCGAGATCACTGGTCAAGTCCTGGCCGCGGCCCGGGCCAGCGGTGCGATGATCCTCATGCCCGGGAACGTCTATCCCTATGGGATGGAGCCCGGCCTGTGGAACGCTGATACACCGCATCGTCCGGTCAGCCGCAAGGGGCGGATCCGAGCCGAACAGGAAAGGGCGCTGCGTGAAGCGGCAGAAGCGGGAGGGCCGCGGACCCTGCTTTTGCGCGGCGGCGATTTCTTGCTGCCAGGAGCCCCAGGGAATGTGATGAACCGATTGATCCTGCAAAACCTGGACAAGGGGACGGTAACCAGCCTTGGGGATCCGCAAGCGCTGCATGCCTATGCCTATCTGCCCGACATGGCCCGCGCAGTGGTGCGCCTTCTGGATCTTGGCGATCAGCTTCCCGCCTATGCCGACATTCCCTTTGGCGGCCACGCCTTTACCATTTCCGACCTCTCAGCCCGAATCTCCCGCCTGACCGGCCTACCGGTCCGCACAAAACGCTTTCCGATCTGGATCTTCACCTTGGCAAGCCCATTCTGGGAACTGGCGCGTGAACTCCGCGAGATGCTGTACCTGTTCAGTTTCCCGCACCAGCTGGACCCCGGACCGCTGCGCCAGTGGCTGCCCGATTGGCAGGACACAGATCTGGACGAGGTGATTGCCCGTCATTTGCGGGCCTTGGGCATCACGGCAGGCTGATATCGATCCAAACCGGAAAATGGCGCGAGGCGGCAACCAAATCGGACCAGAGCGGATCGCCCTCCTTTGGCCAAAGGACACCGGCTGCCGTGACGGTCAGGTCACTTGAGGGCAGGACATAGTCCAGGCGCAGGCCGCCCAGATCGTCATAAAGGACCGTGTCGAGCGCCGGGTCACCCTGATGTGCGGGCTCTACACGTCCGTGGCCGCCGCGTGGTGCCGGGTCTTGCAGGGCAGGATGGGACAGAAGCGCCGCGATCCCGTCGCGCAGCCCATCGCCATCCGCCGGATCAAGGTTCCCGTCCCCCATAAGCACAAAGGGTCCCTCGGGTGGGGACATCGGCAAGACCCCGTCAAGATAATGGCGCCAGAATGCGGCCTCATCATGGTTGCGGCGGCCATTGCGGTCTTCGGGGCCGTCGAACACCGGAGGTGTGGCGTGCCAGACCAGCAAGTGCATGGGTCCGGCCTCAGTCAGCACCGGAACGTCCCAAAAGCCAGTCGTCGCCAGGCGCTGGATTTCGTCAAGCGGCGGCGGATCGGTCGTCAACGAGTCCGGCAAATCGCGCCAGAGGAAACCTGAATGGTCCTGTGCGGCGGGCGCATCGATCGGCAGGCGGGACAGGATCGCCATGCCGCCCTGCCCGGAAAACAGACCAAAGCCTTGGGCATCGCGCGGGTCGCCGATCCGCCCATTGCCATCGACGTCCAGACCGGTCTGCATGCCAGTATTGGGCCGGATGGCAAAGCGGTGGGGATAAGGCACGCCCGCTGCGGCAAGCTGATCGGCCAACAGGGAAAGCGCCACGCCGGACCGGTCATAATCCACGGCGGTCAGCAGAAGGACATCGGCATCCAATGCGTGCAGCACCTGCAGGATGGCCGCGATTTGCGGGTCATCACCCTTGGCCAGGTCATCGACGAGAAGCCCCGGTCCCGTCCGGTCCAACCCGACATTCCAGGTCGCAATCCGCAGATTTTCCGCCTGGGCAAAAGTTGGCAGGCTGGCGACACAGATCAAAGCAAGATGACGGGCGGTCAGAGATTGTCCTCATCATCTTCAGGGTCGGCGCCTTCGGTCGAGGCGATTTTCGCGTCGCGCTTGACGCGGATCATGTCTGCGATGCGCGCCATTGCAACACCCCGCATCAGAAGACTTGCGGGCAGGAAGGCCCAGGCCGCCATGCCCCAGATCATCGTCTGCGGCGAGGTCAACGCCTGGGGCGGCAGTCCTGCCGTCAAGAGGGCGATCAGCGCCGGAACGATGAAGGGCATCAGGAAACCTACCGCTAGGTTCACCCGTGAGTCCCGCTCTAGCCGGTCAACGACATCGCCGCCCGCAGTCGGCTCGAACGTCGGCAGGTTGACCCAGACATTGAAGGCACTTTTCGTGGACGGCCAGCCCGCAATTTTCAGCACGACGACGAAGACCGCCAGCGAGATCAGCGAAAGAAGGTATGCGGTGCCCGCCGTTGACCGCACGTCGATCACCTGCTCGGGAGTGGCGGTCTCGTTCAGCATATAGGTCGCAAGGCGGACGGGCGAATAGGGAAAATCCAGAGCATCGCCCACCACCATGCCGACCGCACGGAAAAAGCCGGAGACAGTGGTCGGATCCTCACGGTCGGCGACGATAACCGACAGGAAGAAGACGATCGCCAGAAGCATCAGATAGCGGATGCGGTTGAACGGCGCGCCGTCGCGGAACTCGACAAGGCTTGGGTAGACGGCATTGTATTCGACAAAGACAAGGGTGCCCGCGAACAGGGCCACAAGAGCAACAATCTGCTTTGTGTCAGTCCCTATTCCGGGAAGGATGACCGAGGGCAGGACGATCAGCACCATGACAAGGAAGGCACGCACCGCCGCACCTGTTGCCCGGTTCAGCCAAGTCCGTGCCGCCCCCTCGATAGAGGAGACGACGCGCAGCTGAAGCTTGCTGCCCGACAGCCGACGACCGGCCAGGTCGCGCATCGTGTCCCGCATCGCCTCGATCTTGCGCAAATCCGGCATCCTTGGTGCGAATCGTCTGTTTGCGCCCTAATCACCAGATATTTGTGGCCATTTCAGGGACAGTACACGATTGACCACGGCAATAGCTCCAGTACCCTTGTCCTTCCAGCGTACTGGACCACGAGGATAGCTGTTGGGCCTCGACCGCCCTTAAGAAAGGTGCAGGACGCTTAGCCTTCGAACGGCAGCGAAGAGTGATGCACCATAATCCGCAATGCGCCTGCATCGTCCTTGACGAAAGTCCAGGTCTTGTCGACCGTGGTCACGCTGCCGTCCTTGTTGGTGATGCTTACATTGCCCATCGTGGTGGCGCTGCTGCCTTCAATGAACACTGCGGCATTTACCGCCTCGCATGCAGTCCAGCCTTTCAGCGCAAAGCCTGTGTCACCGGGGAAGTTCGGGTCGTCACCAACGAAATAGGCAAGCGCCCCTTCCCGAGTGGTCCGGAACGTCTGCGGCGCGGTCGTCAGGGTCGGTTTGAAGAGAACTGCGCCCATCTGGTAACCGTAAGCTGCGTCGATGATGTCGCCGGCCAGCGCCTTGGCCGCGTCCTGGCCGTCGGCGTCGTAGGTCGTGCTGATGGACACAAGAGCATCGCACCAGGCGTCCTGGGCGGCAAGAACCTCTGCCTCGGAGATCGCGCCGTTCACGACGACAGCCTCGGCAAGTGAAGGTCCGGCAAGAAGGGGAGAGATCAGCAGGGCGGGAGCGACTCGGCTGAGAAAGGACATGGCTACTCCGAAGCAAAATGGACTGTGCCCGGCAAGACGGGGCGCTGAGCGCAAGGTTAATTTAGGGAGTAACGTCGATAGATCAAGCGGGGATTGTGGAGAGGCGCCACAACTCGCGCGATGGGGTGCCAGCATCCGCTGGAGAACACGGGGGCAGCAGTGCCGCCCCCGGTACGTCTTCGTTCAGGCCCAGGGGCGCAGGGTCGCGGTCCTCGCCTCATAGGCATCGATGGCCGAGGCCTTCTCCAGCGTCAGGCCGATGTCGTCGAGACCGTTCAGAAGGCAGTGTTTCTTGAACGCGTCGATCTCGAAAGCAAAGGTCTTGCCATCCGAAGCGGTGACGGTCTGGTCTTCCAGGTCCACCGTGATCCGGGCGTTTTCGCCCTTCTTCGCATCGTCCATCAGATGGGCGACGGCCTCGGGCGGCAGGACGACCGGCAGGATGCCGTTCTTGAAGCAGTTGTTGTAGAAGATGTCGGCAAAGCTGGTCGAGATCACGCAGCGGATGCCAAAGTCGAGCAGCGCCCAGGGGGCGTGCTCGCGGGACGAACCGCAGCCGAAGTTGTCACCGGCGACGATGATCTGTGCCTTGCGATAGGCGGGCTGGTTCAGGACGAAGTCGGGGATTTCCTGCCCGTCCGGGGTATAGCGCATCTCGTCGAACAGGTTCTTCCCCAGGCCCGACCGCTGGATGGTCTTCAGGAACTGCTTGGGGATGATCATGTCAGTGTCGATGTTGACCAAAGGCATGGGGGCCGCGATGCCGGTGAGGGTGGTGAACTTTTCCATCAGACCATTTCTCCCATCAACTCGCGGACATCCGTCAGGTGACCAGTGATTGCCGCTGCGGCTGCCATGGCGGGCGACATCAAGTGCGTGCGCCCGCCGCGGCCTTGACGGCCCTCGAAGTTGCGGTTCGACGTCGCGGCGCAGCGTTCGCCGGGCGACAGCTGGTCGGGGTTCATCGCCAGGCACATGGAGCAGCCCGCAAGCCGCCACTCAAACCCTGCGTCGATGAAGATCTGCGCCAGGCCCTCTTCCTCGGCCTGCGCCCGGACAAGGCCCGAGCCGGGGACGACCATCGCCCGCTTCACCTTGATCTTCTTGCCCTTCAGGATCGCGGCAGCGGCGCGCAGGTCCTCGATCCGGCCGTTGGTGCAGGAGCCGATGAAGACCGTGTCGATGGCGATGTCGGTCAGCTTCTGGCCCGGCTGCAGGCCCATGTAGTCCAGCGACCGCTTCGCCGCATCGACCTTGCCGCCGGAGAAGCTTTCCGGCGCGGGGACCACGTCGGTGATCGGCAGCACGTCCTCGGGCGAGGTGCCCCAGGTGACGACGGGGGCGATGTCCTCGCCGCGGATCGTCACGACCTTGTCGAAATGTGCGCCCTCGTCGGTGTAAAGGGTCTTCCAGTAGGCCAGAGCTGCCTCCCACTTGGCACCCTTCGGCGCGTGGGGGCGGCCCATGCAGTAGGCGAAGGTCTTCTCGTCGGGCGCAATCAGACCGGCGCGGGCGCCACCCTCGATCGCCATGTTGCAGACCGTCATCCGGCCTTCCATGGAAAGCTCGCGGATCGCCTGGCCGCAGTATTCGATGACATAGCCGGTGCCGCCCGCAGTGCCGGTCGCGCCGATGACGGACAGGGTGATGTCCTTGGCCGTGACGCCGGGGCGCAAGCTGCCGGTGATTTCCACCTTCATGTTCTTGCCCTTGCGCTGGATCAGCGTCTGGGTGGCGAGCACATGCTCGACCTCCGACGTCCCGATCCCGTGCGCCAGCGCGCCGAAGGCGCCGTGGGTGGCGGTATGGCTGTCACCGCAAACGACAGTCATCCCCGGCAGGGTCCAGCCCTGTTCGGGGCCGACGATGTGCACGATGCCCTGACGGACGTCCGAGACCGGGTAGTAGTTGATCCCGAAATCCTTGGCGTTCTTGTCCAGCGCGGCCACCTGGATGCGGCTGTCTTCGGTCATCGTCGCGGCATTGGCGCGGTCCAGCGTCGTCGGCACGTTGTGGTCCGGCACCGCAATGGTTTTTTCCGGCGCGCGGACCTTGCGACCGGTCATCCGCAGCCCTTCGAAGGCCTGCGGGCTGGTCACTTCATGGACCAGATGCCGGTCGATGTAGAGGAGGCAGGTGCCATCCTCGGCCTGATGGACGACATGGTCGTCCCAGATCTTGTCATAAAGCGTACGAGGAGCCATGGCTCTCACCTGTTCTTGGGATGGCTGGGATAGTCGAGGCGGCGCGGGCGCGCGGGACGGCAGGCGTCAGGCGCGGGCGAGGATCGAGCGGGTCATGCCGAAGAAACGGGCCGGAAGCCGCGCATGATCGGTGATGTTGAAATAGATGAACCCGGACATGGTGGCGATATACGCTCGAAATGCAGGTCAGGCAAGCTAAGTCCCCCTGGATGACGGGGGATTCAAGATGCTGAAACGGATCATTCTGGCGCTGGGGGTGGCAATGGCGACCGAGGCAGGGGCAGAAGACTCCCACAAGGGCTACGAGATGCCGCCCTACACGGTGGAGTGGCAGGACAGCGCGCGAGAGATTCGCGCCTATGGCCCGCATCTACTGGCCGAGGTGAAGGTCTCCGGCAGCCGGTCGGGGGCGATCCAGAAGGGCTTCCGGGTGCTGGCGGGTTACATCTTCGGCGGCAATGCCACGGGCGAAAAGATCTCGATGACGGTTCCTGTCGCGCAATCTCCACAAGGCGAGACCTGGGTCGTCAGCTTCATGATGCCCGCCCGCTATACGACCGACACGCTTCCCGCGCCGAAGACCGACACCATCCGCTTTGTGCAGGCCAGCCCGTCCCGGCAACTCGTCGAGCGGTTTTCGGGCATCCCTAGCACCGAAAACCTGGCCGCACGGGCAGTGGAATTGCGCGCCTGGGCCACCGCACAGGGCTACGAAATCCTGGCGGGGCCACACTACTACTTCTACGATGCGCCGATGACTCTGCCCTGGAAGCGACGGAACGAGGTGGCGTTTACCATCAGATAGTCTGCGCAACCGGTGCGCCTTGTCCCGAAAAATGGTTACGTCGCCGCCGTTGTCGCCCTGATCCCCAGGCCTGGACCTGCTTTAACAGGACCTACCTTGACGGTGTGCCCGAATGCAGTGCGGCCCGTTTACAAGCCTCGGTCCAGCACTGCCCGAGAGCGAGTTCCTCAAGCCCCTTCGCCATGCAAAAGGTATTGCTGCCACAGGCAATCGCAGATGATGCCAGGACAGAGGTAAACACCATCAGCAAAGCAAGACCTTTTCGCACCACACCCTCCATTCCTTAAATCGCCCGGCATCAATATCCTCGGCGTGTGGAACGGAAACGGCTATCCGGGTAAGCTACGGATTTGGCTCAGTGAAAATACGGACACACTTACGTGGAACACAGCCAGATGTGCACCCGGACATGGTCTACTGCGTGCCAGCCGCGACAGCCTCGAGAATATCGCCAGGCTGGCAGTCCAGCGCTGCACAGATCGCGGCCAGCGTCTCAAATCGGATGCCCTTCACCTTACCAGATTTCAGGAGGCTTAAGTTCTGTTCGGTAATCCCGATCCGCTCGGCAAGCTCGCGTGAGCGCATCTTGCGACGGGCAAGCATCACGTCAAGGCGAACGACAATTTCCAGCTTGGGCACCTCCATCAGACGAATCCCTCGTTCTCGGCCTTGATCCGCGCGGCTTCGCCCATAGCCCAGCCGATCACGGTCAGGAGGCCAGCTGCCAGCGCAAATCCCAAGGTGCCGCCGTCAAGTCCGATGGACAGCATGCGCTGCGGACCGTTCCAACTGAGGATCAGGGTCTGCAACGTGGGCGTCAGCACGGTAAAGAAGGCAACCAGAAGCAACGCGCGACCGATGGTCAGAATGCTGCCGGCGTTGGCGTCCGACAGGATATCGCCAGCACGATAGCTATCGAAAAGCCGAGCCATCGCTCGGAGTGCAGCCAGCATTGGCAGCACCGAGATCAGCGCGATGGCCGCGACAAGCGCCGCCTGGCTGCGGGTGACCGTCATATCGGGGGGCAAGCCCGGCACGCGGGACAGAAGCGAGGCAGGGTCGCTGACCGCCTTGCCCGCGTAGAGGAGGACGAGAACTGGCAGGACGACCGAAAGGGCCAGGGCCGTCCAGTACAGCGTCTGCGAAAGCCGGGTGAAGCGTTCTTTCATCAGAATATCCCTTTGTGCGACGATAATTTATCGTATAACAATAAAACTTGACTGTCAAAGGAGATTCTCAATGCGCCTGCCATCCCTCTTTGCTTGCCTGGCCTTATCGGCCTGCGCTTCGGTCGTACCGTCGACGGCTGCGCGGCTTGCCGCAACCGACCCGTTGACTGCCGATCCCGGCGCGATTGCGCTGGTCGTGGTCCTGCCGCCGGGCCTGTCAGTCACGCCCGGAAGCGCCGTGCTGGAGTTCGGCGCGACGCGGGGCACGAAAAGCCGGAAGGGCCGCTATGTGCTGGCGGAGGAACCTGTGCCAGTTGGTGTTGTCGTTCAACGGGATGGATCGGCACAGGGCTACACGCTGACCGATGCCGATGCGGAAAGCATGCGTGCGCTGCAGGCCGAGATTGCCGGCTGGAAGCGCGAGGGGGCGGCGCAGGGCAGCCTCAGCCTGGGGATCGGCGGCTGCGCGGTGGGGGACGGGCCAGCCCCGGATGCGGTGGGATCGGTCCTGATCCGGATGGCCGAAGACGGTCCGTTTCTGCCACTGATCCGCGAGGGCAAGCTGGCCGATCTTCTGGGGGCCGAGGTCCTGGCCGCGATCGAGCCTTGCAAAGGCGCGGAATAAGGCGTAGGCGCCCGGGCTTTGGTTGAGATTGGCCTCTTCGGGTGTTAGTCTTGGCCATGGCCCGGTGCGGGGGCCACTTGTCCGCGCGTGTCTTGGAGGACCCTGTCCTGTCGCATTCCGATCCCGCCACCGGCCTGCCGGTCGGTCCGCGTCCCGCCCTTTCCGAGGGTCCGACCTCGGATGCCGTGCTGGCCCTTGTCCTGAAATCTGTCGATGACGACAAGGCCGAGGATATCGTGCAGATTGACCTGCGCGGTCGGTCCGACGTGGCAGACCACATGGTGATCTGCAGTGGTCGGTCGTCGCGCCAGGTGGCCGCAATCTCGGAAAAGCTTGCCGATCGCCTGAAACAGGAGATGCGGATCTCGGTCCGCATGGAAGGCAAGGAGACCGGCGACTGGGTGCTGATCGACGCTGGCGATGTGATCGTGCATGTCTTCCGTCCAGAAGTGCGTGAGTTCTATCAGCTTGAAAAGATGTGGCTTCCGGCGGGAGTGACCCGCGCGGCGCAGGTCTGATGCGTCTGCACCTTTGCGCAGTGGGCCGCCTGCGGGCGGGGCCGGAACGCGCACTGGTTGATGATTACCTGCAAAGACTTGAGCGGACAGGGCGGCCCCTTGGCCTGGGTCCCGTGACGGAACACGAAGTCGAGGACAAGCGCGGCGGAGGAATGGCATCGGAGGGCGCGCTGCTTGCCCGCGCGATCCCCGAGGGCGCGGCGCTTTGCATCCTGGATGAGCGCGGCAAGGTCTTGTCTTCACCCGAGTTCGCACAAGCGCTGGCCCAGTTTCGCGATGGCGGGAGGCAGGATGCAGCCTTTGTCATCGGTGGAGCGGATGGTATCGACCCTTCCCTGCGGGGAAGGTCGGATCTGGTGATCAGCCTGGGACGGATGGTCTGGCCGCACATGCTGGTGCGGGTGATGCTGGCCGAACAGTTGTACCGCGCCGCGACGATACTGGCTGGGTCACCTTATCATCGGGTGTGACCGAGGGTCCTAATTTCCGCCGTTCTCTGCATTAAATCAGACCGTTAGCAGAGTTTTCGGCGTCTGGCTTGAGTCTGGCATCTGTCTGGAATCCGTATAGACGTGCGCCATGGCTGCGGGGCGTTAACCATCGTCAGCGAATCAGCTAGCGCTGGGTCAGCGCAAAGATCCCCGACCCCACGACCAAAGCCGCGCCGATCCAGGTGGCAAGGTCGGGCCGTTCACCGAAAAGCGCCATCGCCAGTGCCAGAGCAAAGACCAGCCGCGTGTAACGGAAGGGCGTGACGGCGGAGACATCTCCGGTTCGCATGGCGTAGGTTAGGGCGTGATAGCCAAGCATGCCGAACACCGTTCCCCCGGCCAAATGCGCCATGGCCACTGGCGACGGCAGATGCGCCCCACCGGTGACCGCCAGAAGCACCGCCCCGGCAGCGGCGAGCATGGCAAAGCCAAGCGCGCCGAGCTGGCGGTTCGACAGGCCCTTGGGCGCGGCGCGGGTGGCAAGGTCGCGGCCTGCGAACCCAAGAAGGCCGATGACGGCGAGGAGCGACAAGGCCGAAAAGTCCGACCCCGGGCGCAGGATCACCAGGACGCCCGCAAAGCCCACCAGCACGGCCAGCCAGCGCTGCAGGCTGACCCTTTCGCCAAAGACCAGCGCCGCGCCCGCGACGACAACCAGAGGCGTGGCCTGCAGGATGGCCGAGGTGGTGGAGAGCGCGGTCAGGGTGATGGCGAGGCCGTAGAAGAGCCGCCCAGTGATCTCGAACCCGCAGCGGATCAGCATCGGGCGCGACAGGAAGGCTGGGGGGAGGAGCGCCTCGCCAGCCCGTGCGGCCATGGCGGCGAAGACCAGCATGCCCGCCAGCCCGATGGTCAGGAGGACCTGTCCCAAGGGCAGAGTCTGGGCGGCGGCCTTGACGAAGACGTCCTCGACCGCGAAGCCCGCCATCGAGGCGGTCATGTAAAGCGCGCCGCGCTGGTTGTCGGTCAGGGGCATGGGTTGTCTTTCCAGGGGCTGGCGCAAAACCCCCTCCCCTGCCCTTCCCCTTGCAGGGAGAGGGGGCGCGGGAAGGTTGGCGCGTCGCCCGGAAAGGCCGGGGGAAGGCTCACCGCGCGCCCCAGGTGTCAGACAGCCGGTACCCCTGCGGCCAGGGATCGGCGGGGTCCAGCATGTGCTGGTGCGTGCCCGTTATCCAGGCGCGGCCCGAGATTTCGGGAAGGATGGCGGGCAGATCGCCGACCTTCGCCGCCCCGACGATCCGTCCCTCGAACTGCCCGCCGATCAGCGAGCGTGCCCGCAGGACCTCCCCAGGGGCGATCTGGTCTTTGGCGGCCATCAGCGCGAGGCGGGCGGAGACGGCGGTGCCGGTCGGCGAGCGGTCGATCTTGCCGGGGCGGATCGAGACGGCGTGGTGCGTCTCCCACCCGTCGGCCACCTTAGTGAGCGGCCCGGCGAAAAGGCAGAAGGAGAAGTGCCGCCAGTCGGGATTTTCGGGGTGATGGAAGCCCAGCTGTTCGTCGGCGGCCTTGGTGATCTGAACGCCGAGTTTCGCCATGGCATGGGCATCGTCGGGTGCGTGGCTGAAGCCCAGCGCCTGGGCGTCGACCACGACGAAACTGTCGCCGCCATAGGCGGTATCAACGGAAATCCGGCCAAGGCCGGGGACGTCCAGCGGCACGGCAATCTTGTCGGCGAAGGAGGGGAGGTTCCGGACATGGATGCATTCGGTCTTGCCGTCCTTGCAGTCGGCGCGGACCTTCACCAGGCCGCCGGGGGCTTCGAGGGTCAGTTTCGTTACCGGCTCAGTCATCGGGATGATCCCGCTGTCCAGAAGCACGGTCGCCACGCAGATGGAGTTGGAGCCGGACATGGGCGGGTTGTCCTCGGGCTCCATGATGATGAAGCCCATCTGCGCGCGGGGGTCCTTGGGGGGAACCAGCAGGTTCACGTGCCGGAACACGCCACCGCGCGGTTCGTTCAAAAGGAAATTGCGCAGGGTCTGGTCGCGCCAGAGCGCCTCGCGCATCTCCCACAGGGTGCTGCCTGCGGGCGGGGCTACGCCGCCGACGATGACGTCACCGACCTCGCCCTCGGCATGGGCGGAGATCACGTGGATGGTCTTGGTGCTGCGCATGGGGGCCTCTGCCCGGAAGGTGGCCGGGCAGAGGCGGAATGACAAGGGGCCTCAGACCAGGCTGAAGGCAAGCCCGGCCAGGAAGGCGCCGGTCAAGGAGAGGCCAAGGTAAAGCGCGAAGACGCGGGGGCGGACCAGCGCCCAGACGGCCATGGCGGCGGGGATCGAGGTGACGCCGCCTGCGATGAGGAAGGCCAACGCGGCGCCGGGCTGCAGGCCCTGCTCCATCAACCCGCTGACCAGGGGCAGGGCGGCATAGCCGTTCAGGTAAGCGGGGACGCCAACCAGCGTGGCCAGGACGATCGGGCCAAGACCGGTGCCGCCAAGGTGGGTCGCGATGGTTTCAGCCGGGATGAAGGCGAGCATCAGGCTTTCCAGGAGGAAGGCGAGCACCAGCCACTGGACGAGGAAACGTGCGGTGCGGAACAGTTCTGTGCCAAAGGTCTGGCGGCGGGTTGGGTCCTGCCAGACGGCCCAGGCGATGGGCTTTGTCCCGCGCGCCTTGGCTTTGGCCGAGCAGGAGCAGGACGTGGCCCCGTCGCGCAAAGTCTGCGCGCCGAGCCAGCCGCCAAGCGCCTGCGTGACGGTGCCGCCCAAGAGGCCAAGGCCAATGGCGGCGGCCGTCTTGGCAAGCGCGAAGTCAAGGCCGAGGATGCCCCAGGTCAGGACGAACATCTCGGGGTCCATGATCGGCGAGGCGAGCCAGAAGGCCATGACGGGGGCGAGGGGCACACCCATGGCCAGGAGGGCTGCAATGATCGGGATGACGCCGCAAGAGCAGAAGGGAGAGAGCGCGCCGATCAGGGCGGCGAGCACGATCATGCGGGCCGGGCTGCCGGTGAAGGCGCGGGCGATCACTGCATCGGCACCCGAGGCGATTGCATAGGCGGCCAGTGCGGCAGAGGCGAGGAGGAACGGCAGGACGCCGACCAGGGCGTCAACGGTGAAGCGGGCAGTTTCGACCCCTTGGGCCGGCGACACCAGGGCGACAAGCGCGAGGAGGGCCAGGCTGGCAAGACCGACGCGCCAAGGCTTGAGACGCAGAGTCAGCGGGGATGGGGCAGGAGGAGCGAGAGTGTTCATTTTCTATATCCTTAGTTTTATAGTTTCTTTTGGCCGAGAAAAGGCCGGGCGTTCAGCCGGTGGCCTCCTCCGGGGTCAGGGCGGGCAGGCCTGCGCAGCATTCCGCGACAAGGAAGCTGGAAAGGCGACGGATGGCGGTGAATTCGGCGTGGTTCACCACCTCGCGGCCGATCTTTTCTTGCGAGACAAGACCGGCGTCGACGAGGGTGCCCAGATGATGGGCAAGGGTCGAGGGCGCAATGCCAAGATGCGCGCCGATCTGACCGACGTTCAGACCACCGTCCCCGGCCTTGATCAGAAGGCGGAAGATCGACAGCCGGGCATCATGGCCAAGGGCTGCAAGGGCGCGGGCTTCTGGGGTCATCGTGGTCATAGGGTCTATATAACTACGAATCTAGTTTTGTAAAGCGAATACGAAGACGCCGCTGGCCAGGGCTGTGGCCAGCGGCGACAATTCCAGGGTCGCACTGCGCGACCAAAGGGCCTCAGATCAGCCCGGCGTGCTTCATGGCGGCCTTGATCTTGGCCTTGGTCCCGTCGGTCAGGCCGACCAGCGGCAGGCGGACTTCCTCGGAGCAGAGGCCGAGAAGCGAGAGGCCGTACTTGGCACCGACGAGACCCGGTTCGATGAAGATCGCCTCATGCAGGGGCATCAGACGGTCCTGGTATTCCAACGCCTTGGCGTAGTCGCCGCGGAGCGTCGCCTCCTGGAACTCGGCGCAGAGGCGCGGGGCGACGTTCGCGGTGACCGAGATGCAGCCGACCCCGCCATGGGCGTTGAAGCCCAGCGCGGTCGCGTCTTCACCCGAAAGCTGGATGAAGTCGGCACCGCAAGAGGCGCGCTGCATCGAGACGCGCTCGATCTTGCCCGTCGCGTCCTTGACCCCGATGATCCGGGGCAGCTTGGCCAGCGTTCCCATCGTCTCGGGCGACATGTCGATCACCGACCGGCCGGGGATGTTGTAGATCACGATCGGCAGCTGGCAGCAGTCGTGCAGCGCGGTGTAATGCGCGATCAGGCCAGCCTGCGTGGGCTTGTTATAGTAGGGCGTCACGACCAGCGCCGCCGTGGCCCCCACCTTTTCGGCATGACGCATCAGGCTGATGCCTTCGACGGTGTTGTTGGACCCCGCCCCGGCGATGACAGGTACGCGGCCCGCAACGATGGCGACGACTTCTTCGATCACCCGCTGGTGCTCGGCATGGCTGAGCGTCGGGCTTTCCCCGGTCGTGCCAACCGGAACGATCCCGTGCGAGCCTTCGGCAATGTGCCAGTCCACAAGTTTCTTCAGCGTCACCAGATCCAGCTCGCCGTTCTTGAACGGCGTCACCAGGGCAGGAAGGGACCCTCTGATCATGACGCTTCTCGCTGTTGGGCGGTGCAAAGCCAAGTCTTTGCCCACTGACGGAACTGTGGGTTGTGGAGGAGAGTCCGGTCAGGCAGATTCAGTCCCATGACAGGCAAGAGACATATTGGCGTAGCGCTGCTTGCGCTGGCGCTCTTGAGTGCTTCGGCACAGGCGGATACTGCGCAGGCGATGCGCACCGCGTTGGAACTGACGTCGGGCAAGGATTGGGACGGCGCGCTTGCGGTCGCACCGGCAGGTGTGGGGCGCGACGTTGTGGAATGGCAGCGGCTGCGGGCGGGCGAGGGGCGGCTGGGGGAGTACGAGGACTTCCTGAAGCGCCGTCCTGATTGGCCGGGACTGCAGCTTTTGCGCGAGAAGGGCGAAGAAGCAGTGGCGCGGTCGGATGATCCGGCGCGGGTGATCGCCTGGTTCGCGGGCGGGCTGCCGGAAACGGGCGAAGGGGCCGTGGCCTATGTGCGCGCGTTGCAGATGGCGGGCCGGATGGCCGAAGCCGAGACCGAGGCGATGCGCGCCTGGGCCGAGCTGTCCTTCACGCCCGAAGAAGAAGAAGCGCTGATTGCGCTGGCCCCAGAGGCCGTGGGCTTTGTCCATGAACTGCGGCTTGAGACACTTTTGTGGGGAGGCAAGACGCGTGAGGCAAGCCGGATGCTGGCCCGCGTGCCCGAGGACGTTCGGGCCGTCGGGCGGGCGCGGATTGCGCTGCAGAACGAGGAAAAGGGCGTGACAGCCCTGATCGATGCCGTGCCGAAGTCGGAGGCGGGCGATGCTGGTCTGGCCTTTGACCGGTTCATCTGGCGGATGAAGCGCGACCTTTATGACGACGCGCTGCCGCTGATCCTGGAACGCTCGGCCAGTGCCGAGACGCTGGGCCGCCCCGAAGCCTGGGCCGAGCGCCGCGCAATCCTGACGCGCTGGCTGATGCGGCAGGGCCGCCCGGCCGAGGCGTATCGTGTGGCTTCCTCCCATTGGTTGCCCGAAGGCGCCGGGGCCTCGTCCTATGCCGATCTGGAATTCCTGGCGGGCTTCATCGCCTTGCGGCGGTTGGACGACCCTGCGACAGCGCTGAAGCATTTCCAGCACCTGAAGGCGGGTGTGAAGACCCCGATCAGCCTGGCCCGCGCCGATTACTGGATCGGTCGCGCCGAGGAGGCAGCGGGGAAGGATGCCACGGCCAGCTACAGGTCGGCGGCGGTGCATCAGACGGCCTATTACGGGCTTCTGGCGGCCGAACGGCTGGGCCTCAGTCTTGACGCGGGTCTTTTGTCCGACAGCCGCGCGCCAGACTGGCGAGAGGCGGGCTTTCGGCAGTCTTCGGTGATGCAGGCGGCAGAGCTCCTGCGCACGGCGGGCGACTTGAACCTGTCGAAGCGGTTCCTGTTGCATCTGGCAGAAAGCCAGGACGCGACCGGACTGGCGCAGATGGCGGACATGGTCACCGCCTGGGGGGACCCGCATCTGGCCGTGCTGATCGGCAAGGCCGCGGCTGAACGCGGGCTGATCCTGCCACATGTCTACTATCCGGTGCCGGACTTCGTTCCGGACGGGTTGTCCGTCAGCCGGGCGCTGGCGCTGGCCATTGCACGGCGGGAAAGCGAGTTCGATCCGCTGGCACGCTCGACCGCCGATGCGCGCGGGTTGATGCAGGTGCTGCCAGGCACGGCAAAGCTGGTGGCAGGCAAGCTTGGGCTTGAGCACATGGACGCCAAGCTGACCAGCGACCCGGCCTATAACGTGACGATTGGCGCGGCCTATCTGGCCGAGATGATCGAGGAATTCGGCCCCTCGATCGCGCTGATCGCGTCGGGCTATAACGCTGGCCCCGGCCGCCCGCGCCGCTGGATTGGCGAATTCGGTGACCCAAGGCAGGCGGATGTGGATGTGGTGGACTGGGTGGAGTCGATCCCCTTCAGCGAGACGCGGACCTATGTGATGCGGGTTGCCGAGGGTGTGGTGATCTACCGCGCCAAGCTGAAAGGTGCAGTTGGTCCGGTGCGCATCAGCGATGAGTTGAAAGGCTAGATCCAGGTCCTTGCCCGAGACCCGCAAAGGCTTGTGGCAAGGGTGACAAATGCCGTCACCCGAATTGCAGGACTTGCGGGGTGGGGCGGCGCGGCTATCCTGCCCGGCATGATCGCGCGCGTGCTTGGCCTTTCCCTGACCATGCTTGCGGCCGCCCCGGCCATGGCCGAAGTGCGGGCCGTCGTGGTCGGCGTTTCGGACTACCAGGTGCTGGACGTCGATCTGCAAGGCCCAGTGCATGACGCGCGGCTGATGGCAGAAGTTCTGGTGGCGCGGGGTGTTGCACCAGAGGCGATCACCGTTCTGTCGACCGATCCGACTGGTCTGCCGGCGGGCGTGGCCAGCGGCCCGGCCGACCGAGCCTCGATCCTTGCGGCGCTGCAGGCGGCCTCTGCGGCCTCCGGGCAAGGAGACACGCTGATCTTCTATTTCTCGGGCCACGGCGCGCAGGCCCCGGACCTCTCTGGCGACGAGGGCGGAGGGTACGACGAAATCCTTCTGCCCGCCGATGCAGCGGGCTGGAAGGGCGCGACCCAGGCGGTCGAGAATGCAATCCTGGACGACGAGTTGCTGACCTGGGCGCAGGCCGCGCTAGACCGGGGGGTCAAGGTCGTGGGACTGATCGATGCCTGCCATTCCGCAACCGGCTTTCGTGCAGTCGGCGGGACGGGCGTCGCCCGGGTCGTGGATGAAGCGGTTCTGAATATCCCATCAGACGTGGTGCCGGTCCTGGGCGAACCGGGGCCGTCTCTGAGCGGCGAGTTCGTCTTTCTCTATTCCTCGCAATCCGATCAGCGGTCGTTCGAATATCCCCTGGCCGATGGCAGCGCCTGGCATGGCGAGTTCACCCTGCGACTGGCACAGACCTTGCGGGATGTGCCGGATGCCAGTTGGGCCCAGGTCCTGGCCGCGACACGCGAGGCGATGGTGCAGGGACCGGCGCGGCAAATGCCCGAGGGCGAAGGGCCGTTGCTGGACGCAGCGGTCTTTGGCGAAGGTCGCGGGGCTGCGCGCTGGCCAATTGTCGGGGGCCGGCTGGAAGCTGGGCTTCTGGACGGGTTGGCGGAAGGCGCGGAAGTCGCCCTCTACGCGGCTGCCGCAGGGGGCGAAGCGATGGCCGTGCTGCCGCTTGGCACGGTCGATGCGCGTTCAGCGACACTGCGGGGCGATCTGCCGGAGGGTGCCGTTTGGGCAGAACTGGTCAGCGCGCCGCCGCCTGCAACCCTGACCCTGGCCGCACCAGTGCGGTCCGATGCGGCGGATGGGTTCGACTATTCCCCCTGGCTTGCCGCCCTGCCCGCGCCGGGGGCCAAGCCCGACCTCGTTCCGATCCTGACCCAAGGCGTCGTGGCGCTGGCGGGGGCAGACGGAGTATTGGACCCGGCAGGGCCAATGTCATCACCGCGTATCCTGCCTCTGCCCGAAGAGACTCCCGAAGATGCAGTGGCGCGGGTGTTGGACCAGGCCGCGCACGGCCTGCGCCTGCGGGCAGTTCTGGCTGGAGCCTCGGGGCGCAGCCTGACAGGTGCAAAGGCCATCGACATGGCCATCGACCGGCGCGCGGCAGAGGGCGCGTGTGACCGCGTGGCCGAACCCTTGCCTCATGACCCGGCAAAAGGCGTCGCCCCGTGCGATCAGTTGTGGCTGACACTGACAAACATTGGCGGTAAGGCCCAGGACATCAGTGTGCTGTATTTCGCGGCGGATTTCTCGGTCGCGCCGATTTGGCCGGTCCAGAACCTGGCGAACCGGCTGGCCCCGGGCGAAAGCGTCCGGGTCGGCTTGCAGATCAAGGCCGACAGCATTGCCGGGCTGGAGGAGATCTGGGTTCTGGCAGTGCCGGTCGACCCCGATGCCCCGCGCGTGGACCTGACCCGTCTTGCCACACCCGAAATGACCCGCGCCTTTGCAGGCACATCTTCGGACATGGCGCTATGGCTGGAAGGCCGCATGGACCCCGACAGCCGCAGTCGTGGCTTTACCCTGAAACCTGCCCCGCTGACGCTGATCCGTCAGCCGGTGCGCCTTACACCTGGGGCAACCACCCCCGGCTTTTCCCTGGAGCATTGATATGAAGAGACACGTCCTGCCTGCCTTGTCCCTTGGCCTGTTCTGCGCCGCCATACCAGCCCTTGCAGAGGACGCCGCCGGGATTGCACCCAAGGCGGATCCCGCAGCATCCTCGCCGTTCGGCTATGCCAAATCCGGGGCGAAGGCGGCTCGGTCCTCGACTGCCGAGGCCGAGGCCGCAGGGGCAAAGGTGATCGGCGGAGACGTGGCCGCACCCGGGGCCTGGCCTTGGCAGGTGGCACTTCTGGTCTCTGGCGCGCCGGTCAGCCCGGACAGCCAGTTCTGTGGCGGGTCCATGGTGCTGGACCGCTGGGTCCTGACGGCGGCGCATTGCGTGGTGATGGAGGACGAGACGGGCGGGTTCTTCGACCTGTGGCCGCAGGATGTGGCAATCCTTGTCGGGGCGAACAATCTGCGGCCTGGCGAGGGCGACCTGATCCCGGTCGAAGCCATTTTCAAGTATCCCAGCTACACCCGCGACCAGTTCGACAATGACATCGCCCTGATCAAGCTGGCGCGCGCCCCGCAAGCGCCTTACCAGACCATCGAGGTTCCGGATGCCGAATATGGCGATCTGTTGAACCAGCAGGGCGTGACGACCATCGTGACCGGCTGGGGCCTGCAGGAAGGCGCGCGGCGCTCGGTTGAGTTGCGGCAAGCGCAGATCCAGATGCTGGATCGCAACCTTTGCAACAGCGCGCTGATGGAGGTCCGGGCCGAAGATGCGGCGGGCGGGTTCACCTATGCCGCGCAAGCCCTGGGCGTGGCCGAGGAAGACGCGTTTGCCGTGTGGGACCAGCTGGTGGCCCGTGCGCCAGAACCGCTGAGCGAGAACATGATCTGCTCGGGCACGTTCGAAGGCGGCAAGACCAGCTGCAATGGCGATTCCGGCGGCCCCCTGGTCGTGCCGCTGGACGATGGTCGGTATATCCAGGCCGGTGTGGTCAGCTGGGGCCTGTCCGGCATGCAGGGCCAGGGATGCGAGGAAACGGCGCTGTTCTCGATCTACACCGATGTATCGAACTTCGTCCCCTGGCTGAACCAGGTGATCGAGGCGAACCCCTGAGCCGGGGAACCGGCGCCCAAAGGTTCGGGGTGTGTCTTCCGGACCCTCTGATTGACGGCAAAAGACAAGGCCCGCAGGGTATGCCTGCGGGCCTTCTGCAACTTTTGGCCGGGCCTAGTTCGTCAGCAGGTAATAGCTGTTGCGCACGCCACCCACGTTCTCGACCGTGACGTAGAAATAGCCGTCCCAGGCCGGGGTGAAGTCGCAATACAAGCTGTCCGACCAGCTGACGTCATAGCAGAAGACGTTGCCATTCTCGTCGGTCACGACCACATCAAGGTTCGCGTCGCCGTCGCCGACCACGGCAATCTCGGCGTAGGAGTTGCCATAGAACGGGATCTCCCAGACATCGGTCTGACCTGCGGGCAAGCGCGAGATCCACTGCACGGCGCCGCCGATCCGCCCGCGCCCGGTTTCTGCCATTGCGTCGTCGATCACGCCCAGAAGCGCCTCGTCATCTGCGGCAAGTTCCTTGGCCTTGGCGAACATCGCATCTGCTGTGACCGGAGCATCGGCTGCACCTTCCTCGTCGGAGGTCGCACTGAAGAAGCTGGCCTTGGCAGCCGTGCGCGGGGTGCCGTCATTCATCATCGGCGCAGGAGCGGCCGGGGCAGCCGCAGCAGCCTTCTTACGGAACGTTGTCGCCTCGCCTTCACCAAATGACACCTTCGCTGGGTCAAGCGCGGCCGGCTCGGCGCTGGCAATATCGACCGAGGCAGCCATCTTCGCCGCCGCAAGGACGGTCACGGCATCGTCCTGGGCCACACCAAGCGCATAAAGTTCTTGTGCAAGGCCCATGGTCGAGGCCCCGCCAGGCGCAGCACCTTCAGGTGTAGGGCCGACGTTCTGGCCCGACTTGTCCTGCGCCAGGGCAGGCAGGGTCAATGCGACCAGCGCGGTCGTGGCAAGCACACGGGAAACGGATTTCAGCGTCATCTTCGGAATCCTATTCTTTGGCCGCCCCGGAATAGGGCGGTATAGCGATATCTTTGCAGGCCAGCTGCGGTTTGAGAAGTCAGGTTGGCATGACAAATTCCGTCACCGGCATCAGTTCCCGACCAGCCGGTAGCCCGCATCGCGGGAACCGGTGTTCCGGACCGTCACGATGAAAAAGCCGTTGCGCGCCGGGGTGACGCGGCACAGCACCGGCTCTGCCGAAGCCGGGCGCGAGCAGACCGGTTCTCCTGTCTCGTCCTGGATCGTCAGCTGCAGAGGATCGGCCCCTGCCCCGATCAGGCCGATCTCGGCCGTGACTTCCCCGAAGAGCGGCACCCGCCAGTCGTCTGCCTGCCCAGCGCCAAGTTGTCCCCGAACCTCGATTGCGGCTTTCGACGGACCGCCGGGAAGCTGGGCGTCAAGGTCCCAGATCAGGTCCTGCAGGTCGGGATCATCGCCGGCCAGGTTGCGCGCAATCGTCAGGGCGGTCTCGCTTGCCGGATCGGGGGTCTTTGACGCGGCTGAGGCATCCGGCGGGGCGACCTCTCCCATCCGTTGCCAGCCGGGCGCGGGGTACAGCGTCACGGCCCGGGCCAGACGAATCGCGGCCACGATCAGCACCACATCGCCCGAAGCCAGTCCTTGGGCATAGGTCCGTTGCGCCAGAACAAGCTGCGATGCGCTGCCCATAGCACCCTTGGCCATGGCCGAGAGGTTCGGGCCTTCGGCTTGCGCTGGAAGTGCCATGAGAAGGATCGACAGAGAAAGGCCACGCCACATGCGGCGACTGTCGCAAAGCGGGCGCGCGGCGGCAAGACGGGAAACCTTTCCGATCTTGCGCTTTCACGCTAGCAGGGAAGAAAGTGGAGAGATGGCATGCGCGAGATCCTGGAACGGCTGATTGCCTTCGACACGGTAAGTTCCAAGCCCAACATCGCGCTGATGGGTTATGTGAAGGACCTTCTGGAAAGCGCCGGGATCGCGGTCACGCTGGTGCCGGATGCCACAGGCGGGAAGGCGAACCTTTATGCGACCGTCGGGCCCGAGGGAGCGGGCGGAGTGATGCTCTCGGGTCATACCGACGTGGTGCCGGTGGACGGCCAGGCCTGGAGCCGCCCGCCCTTTCATCTGACCGAGGGGGATGGGCGGCTTTTCGGGCGGGGGACAGCGGACATGAAGGGGTTCGTTGCCTGCGCCATCGACGCGATGCTTCTGGCCGCGCGCCGCCCGCTGACCGTACCGCTGCACATGGCGCTGTCCTATGACGAGGAAGTTGGTTGCATGGGCGTGCGCAGCCTGATCGACGTGCTGGCGGCGGCCCCGGTCAAGCCGCGGTTCTGCATCGTGGGCGAACCCACGGGGATGCAGGTCGCCACGGGGCACAAGGGCAAGGTCGCGCTTCGGGCCACCTGCACGGGGCGCGAGGGGCATTCAGCCCTTGCCCCGCTGGCCCTGAATGCCTTGCATCTGGCGGCGGATTTCCTGGGGGCGGTGCGCCGCCTGCAGGCCGAGGTGGCGGCAACCGGCCTGCGGGATGGGGACTATGACGTGCCCTACACGACGCTACATGTGGGCAAGTTGGCGGGCGGTGTGCAGGTCAACATCGTGCCCAACCACGCGGTGCTGGATTTCGAGATCCGGTCGCTGGCAGGCGATGATGTGGGCGCCCTGATCGCCCGGCTGGAGACCGAGGCCGAGGCGATCGTCGCACCCTTGCGGGCCGAGTTTCCCGAGGCCGCGATCCGGGTTGAGCGGCTGTGGGACTATCCGGGGCTGGGCACGCCGTCGGATGCAGGGGTGGTGAACTTCGTCAAGGGGCTGACCGGGGCCAACGGGACGATCAAGGTGGCCTTCGGGACGGAAGGGGGCCTCTTCGATCAACGGCTGGCCATCCCCACGGTGATCTGCGGGCCGGGGTCGATGGCACAGGGCCACAAGCCGGATGAGTATGTGTCGGTCGAACAACTGGAGCGCTGCCAGGCGATGCTAAGGGCGCTGGTCAACCGGCTGGAATCCGGGTTCTGACTTCTCTTCCGCGCAGGACGCAACGTAGGGTGGGCAATACTACCCACCCAACGTGAAGCTGCGCCTAGATCAGGCCTTCCTTGCGGAAAAGCTCTTTCAGATCGGCCTCGGGCCGTGCACCGAAATGAGTGATGACTTCGGTTGCGGCAATGCAGCCCATCCGGCCAGCAGTGGCCAGCGACTGGCCGGTGGCATAGCCGTAAAGGAACCCGGCAGCAAAAAGGTCACCCGCACCCGTGGCGTCGACCGGCACGACCCGGCGCACCGGAGCCAGGGCGGTTTCCTCACCGCGCACGATGATCACATCCTCACCTGACCGCGTGCAGACCACCAGACCGGCATCCGCCGCAGCCTGTTCCAGAGCGGCGGACAGGTCGGTCTGATACAGCGAGCACCATTCGTGCTCGTTGCCGATCACATAGTCCAGCGACTTGACCAGACGGCGGAAGTCGGCGCGGTGGCGGTCGACGCAGAACGGGTCGGACAGCGAAATGCCCGCCTTTCCGCCTGCCTTGTGGCAAAGCTCCACCGCGCGCTCAAAGGCCTGTTTGCCCTTCGGCTTGTCGTAAAGATAGCCTTCCAGGAACAGGATCTCGGCGCGGCCCGCCACGCTTTCCGATACGTCTTCAGGCCCGAGTTCCGAGGAAATCCCGAGATAGGTGTTCATCGACCGCTCGCCATCCGGGCTGACGAAAATCATCGAGCGCGAGGTTGGCAGCTCTCCACCCGGCACTGGCGGGTTGACGAATTCGGTCCCCTCATCGGCCATGCTGCGGGCATAGAACCGGCCAAGCGCGTCATCATGCACCCGCCCGATGAAGGCGGTGGCCAGGCCAAGGCTGCCCAGACCGGCCAGCGTGTTCGCCACCGACCCGCCGGGCGCCTGCTGGCGGTTCGTCATTGCGCCGTACAGGAGTTCACCCCGCTCCCGCTCTACCAGCTGCATGATGCCTTTCTGGATGCCCATCAGGTCGAGAAAGCTGTCGTCAGCGGTGGAGAACACATCGACGATGGCATTGCCGATGCCGACGACCTGGTAGGACTTCATGCGGTCTTCTCCGGGTAAAGGCACCAGTCCCGGATCGGGCAGATGCCGCATTTGGGTTTGCGCGCGACGCAGATATACCGGCCATGCAGGATTGCCTGGGCAGATGCCGGTCCGGTTGCCGACGCGGAAGATGTGGGTGTCGACGGCCTGGGCCGGGTGGTGGAACCACATCGAAAGGACCACGTTCGCAGTCTTCCTTCCCACGCCGGGGAGTGTCACGAGAGCGGCGCGGGAGCTTGGGACCTCGCCCCCGAAATTCTCGATCAGCAGGCGGGACAGCTTGATGACGTTCTTCGCCTTGTTGCGGAACAGGCCGATGGTCTTGATATGCTCGATCAGGCCCTCTTCGCCCAAGGCCAGCATCTTCTCCGGCGTGTCGGCGATCTGGAACAGCTTTCGCGTCGCCTTGTTCACGCCCACGTCGGTCGCCTGCGCCGACAGCGCCACGGCGACCAGAAGGGTGAAGGCGTTCACATGCTCTAGTTCGCCCTTGGGTTCAGGCTCGATCTCGGCAAAGCGCGCAAAGATCTGTTTCAGTATGGCATAGGGAAGTTGCGGGGTCATGCCGCCCTTTTGCCAGCGCAGGGCCAGCCGCGCAACGGGACTTGACGGTCAGGGCGGCGGCAAGTCCGGATCCTGTTCGCAACGCGCCAACGGAATCTCGATCAGGCTCTTGATCGACAGAACGTTGTCATACTGACCACCGTTTACGTCGAACTCGCCTTCTGCGCAGGCGCAACTGTAGCCGTACCGCTGAGTCGGCTGTCCGGCATAGTCAATGCGAAGACGGTCGTCAAAGGCCTGGGTATAGGCGTCCTCGAACCCCGGCACAGGGGGACCGCCTTGCATGGAAATCCACCACTGGCCATCGGCATCCTCAAGGATGACATTGGCGGGTGTGGGGTTGTGATACCAGCCGCAGCGGGTTTCGGTCTTGGCGGCAGCCGGCACGGCAGCGACCAAACTTACGGCGACAAGCGTAAAGCGAAGCATCGGAACCTCTTCGATCTCGTGTTCGCAAAAGATCATGGGCCAGTCCATAGACCAAGGTCGGAAAACCGGATGCGCAGGAAGCGGGTCGCGAGCCCCTTTGACGGTCGCTATGGTTCGGGCAAGGAGTGACCCATGACCGACCAATCCCCCGCCTACCACTATCAGGTGATCGCCCGCGCCCTGCAGGTGATCGACGCCGAAGGTCCGACGCTGACCCTGGAAGCCCTGGCGCAGCGCATGAACATGAGTCCGGCGCATTTCCAGCGGGTCTTCAGCCAATGGGTTGGCGTCAGCCCCAAGCGGTATCAGCAGTATCTGACGCTGGGCCATGCGCGGCGGCTGTTGGCCGAGCGGCACACAATGCTGGGGACCGCGCTTGAGACCGGGCTGTCCGGTACAGGCCGCCTGCATGACCTGTTCCTGACCTGGGAGGCGATGTCGCCCGGCGACTTTGCACGTGGCGGCGCGGGGCTGGAGATCCGCTGGGGCTGGTTCGAAAGCCCCTTCGGTCCGGCCCTGGTGATGGCGACTGACCGGGGCATCTGCGGCATGGGCTTTGCCGACGAGGTGGGGGCCGAGGCCGCGCTGGAGGACCTGACACGCCGCTGGCCCAAGGCAGCTTACGTCGAGGACCCCATGGCGATCAGGCCCTTGGTGGACGCAGCTTTCGGCGGGCAGGCGACCAGCCTGCACCTGATTGGCGCGCCGTTCCAGATCAAGGTCTGGGAGGCGCTGCTCGCCATCCCCTCGGGCCATGTCACGACCTATGCCGATATCGCGGGCGCCATCGGCCACCCCCAGGCCCATCGCGCTGTGGGCACGGCCGTGGGACGCAATCCGATCAGTTTCCTGATCCCCTGCCACCGGGCACTGCGCCGCGACGGGGGCCTCGGCGGCTATCACTGGGGTTTGTCCCGCAAACGCGCGATGCTGGCCTGGGAGGCCGCACGCACAGACATGTGATGCGCGGAACCCTGCCGACGATGCAGGGAACCGGCTGCCTCGACGCCGCGTTGATATAGTGTGGCGAGCGCAACCAACGTGCCCGAACGGGCAAACCTACGAGGCGAGAGCGACATGATGATGAAGACCCCGATGATCCTGGCCGTGGCCAGCACCATGGCCCTGACGGCCTGTGTGGACCCCAACGCCTATCCGGATGACCCGAATGCCCGTCAGCGCCAAGGCGCTATCATTGGCGGCCTGGTTGGTGCCGTGACAGGCGCGGCCGTTTCGGGCGACGGGGACGAGCTGAAGGGCGCCATCGTTGGCGGAGCCGTGGGTGCGGGCGCGGGTGCGCTGATCGGCGCGGACCTTGACCGTCAGGCAGCAGAACTGCGGGGATCGCTGAATTCCAACATCTCGGTGACCAACACCGGGGACTTCCTGATCGTGAACATGCCGCAAGACCTGTTGTTTGCCACCGACAGCGCTGCGGTCCGCCCGGACCTGCGCCGCGACCTGAACGCGGTCGCCGCGAGCCTGTTGAAATATCCCAACAGCCGGATCGAGGTGATTGGCCATACCGACAATACCGGGTCGGCGGCCTATAACCAGGACCTGTCGCAGCGCCGCGCCGTTTCGGTCGCTTCGGTCCTGCGCGAAAGCGGCGTGCCATCAGGCCGGATCGCAGCCTTCGGGCGCGGCGAAGACCAGCCCATCGCGTCGAACCTGACCCCCGAAGGCCGCGCGCAGAACCGTCGGGTCGAGATCATCATCCGTCCGACCCGCTGAGAGGTCGCGGCATTTGCGAAGGGCCGGGCAACCCCCGGCCCTTTTTTCATTGTGAATTCCGCGAACCGGTCATAATTTCCGACCAATCATCGGGATTCATCATGCCCTTCCTCAAGGTTACTCCGGAAAAGCTGTCTCAGTCCGTGGTTCGCCAGATCGAACAGCTGATCCTGCGCGGGATCCTGCGTCCGGGAGAGCGGTTGCCGTCGGAACGCGACATGGCCGACAAGCTGGGGGTCTCGCGCCCCTCGCTGCGCGACGCGATCGGCGAACTGGCCGAGCGCGGGCTGCTGATCAGCCGGGCGGGCTCGGGCGTCTTTGTGGCCGATGTTCTGGGGTCGGCCTTCTCGCCCGCCTTGACGCAACTTTTTGCCACGCATGAAGAAGCGGTCTTCGACTACATCGCCTTTCGGCGCGACATGGAGGGGCTGGCGGCCGAGCGCGCGGCACGATTCGGGTCGGAAACCGACCTGCGCGTGGTGGACACGATCTTTCGCAAGATGGAGGCCGCGCACCAGAAACGCGACCCCACGGACGAAGCGCAGCTGGACGCCGAGTTTCACATGGCGATCATCGAAGCCAGCCACAACGTGATCATGCTGCACATGCTGCGGTCGATGTTCGACCTTCTGCGGCAGGGCGTGTTCTACAACCGGCAGGTCATGTTCCGGAACCGGATGACGCGTGACCATCTCCTGGACCAGCATCGCGCGATGAACGAGGCCGTCCAGGCGCGCGACCCCGTGGCGGCGCGGGCGGCAGTAGAGGCACATCTGACCTTTGTTGAACAGGCCTTCATCGACCAGATGCGCGCGGAAAAGAACGAGACCATCGCCCGCCAGCGGCTAGAGCACGAAGCAAGCCGGTAGGGCGGAGTTTTCGAAAACTCCGCATCGGAGCCTTCAAAGGCTCCGGTCCGATTTCTTTGAAGAAATCGGCGCTTCTTCAATGTCCGGCGAGGAACTTCTCGGCATCGAGCGCCGCCATGCAGCCCATGCCGGCGCTGGTGACGGCCTGGCGGTAGACATGGTCAGTCAGATCGCCGGCCGCAAAGACCCCGGGAATCGCCGTCCGCGTCGTGCCCGGTTCAACCACGACATAACCGCCGTTGTGCAGAGGCAGCTGATCCTTCACCAGTTCCGACGCCGGAGCATGGCCGATGGCCACGAAGAACCCTGCGCAAGAGACCTCACTCTCGGCCCCCGTCTTCACGTTGCGCACCTTGACTGCCGTCACGCCAAGCGGGGCTTCGGTCCCCAGAACCTCGGTCACTTCGCTGTCCCAGATCACGCTGATCTTGGGGTTCTTGAACAGCCGGTCCTGCATGATCTTTTCGGCCCGGAAACTGTCGCGGCGGTGGACGACGGTGACCTTCGAGGCAAAGTTCGTCAGGAACAGCGCCTCTTCAACGGCCGTATTGCCGCCGCCGATCACCACCACCTCTTTGCCGCGATAGAAGAACCCGTCGCAGGTCGCGCAGGCGCTGACGCCAAAGCCCTTGAACTTTTCCTCGCTGGGCAGGCCCAGCCATTTCGCCTGCGCGCCGGTCGCAAGGATCACGGCGTCCGCGACATAGGTCGTGCCGCTGTCGGCCCGAGCGGTGAAGGGGCGTTTGGACAGGTCAAGCGAGGTGACGTAGTCGCTGATGATCTCGGCCCCCATCGCGCGGGCGTGTTCCTCCATCCGCACCATCAGGTCGGGGCCCATGACATGGGTGTCGCCGGGCCAGTTCTCGACCTCGGTGGTGATGGTCAGTTGCCCGCCGGGCTGCAGGCCCTGGACCAGGATAGGGTTCAGCATCGCGCGCGCCGAATAGACCGCAGCCGTGTAACCCGCAGGCCCCGAGCCGATAATCAGTACCTTGGTCGCCTTCGTCGTGCCCATGCGCGCCCCCACCTTGTCCGGCCCCCGATATAACGACGCGCAACGGGGGCCGAAAGGCCCGAATGACGGGCATTCTGGAAACGCAAGACTGCAACCTAGCACGTTTTCTTGCGCGCGCTTGAAATATTATTGCGCAATCCAGCCACGCCGCGTAAGTAAGTCAGCGAACGGAGGACCTATGGCCGGACACAAGCTCGACCCGATTGACCGACAGATTCTGGCTGAACTGCAGGCCGATGGCCGCATGACCAATGTAGAGCTGGCCAGCCGGGTCGGCATCTCGGCGCCACCCTGCCTGCGCCGGGTGCGTGGCCTGGAAGAGGCCGGATATATCCGTGGCTATCACGCCGACATCGACGCCCGCGAACTGGGGTTCGAGGTGCAGGTCTTCGCGATGGTGCGGCTGAACAGTCAGGCCGAGGCGGACCTGTCGGCGTTTGAGGCCCGCTGCAAGGCCTGGCCGCTCGTGCGCGAATGTCACATGCTGAACGGTGAGATCGACTTCATCCTGAAGTGCGTCGCGCCGGACCTGTCAAGTTTCCAGAGTTTTCTGACCGAGCAACTGCTCAAGGCCGATCATGTGGCAAATGTGAAGACCAGTCTGGTCATTCGCTGCACCAAGGACGAACCGGGCCTGCCGTTCGACGTGCTGGAGGCCCGGCTGGCGAAGCAGGCTTAGCGGGCGGCGTCGGCCAGTGGGCGGGTTGCTGCCTTGAGACGCATTGCGAAACCCTTCTGGCCCGGGTTCAGCTTCCGAACCGAGTGCTGGCGAACGGTGACACGCGCGGCGACGCGGGCATCAGGACCTTCGGCCACAGCTTCCAGCACCGACACGATCCAGCGGCGCTTGGTTTTCATCTCGATCATCATGGCAAACCCCATTTGCATGCCTTCGCTGAGTGTAAGGAATGTCTGGGGAATACGGCGCGCGTTGGGAAAAGTTGCGCTGCAAACGGTGCATTTTCATGCCCCTTCTCGCCGCATTACAGCCTTATTGCGGAAATGAGGCGGCCGTAGTCGGCCTCTCCGGCATGGGTCGTGCGGCGGAAGGAATAGAAGCGGCTGGCATCGCGGTAGGTGCAGTGGCCCGTCCATTCGGCCTGCGCCACGCCCGCCATCCGCAACCGGTGCAGGCCATATCCCGGCAGATCGAACAGCAGGCGATCCCCGGTTCCATTCACGAAAAATCGCGTACTTTCCGGGTCTTCATCCCTGAAGCGGTCAAAGAACTCGGGGCCGACCTCATAAGCGGCCTGGCTGATCGTCGGGCCGATGGCGGCATGGATGTTTCGGCGCGATGCACCCAACGCCTCCATCGCATCGAGGGTTGCTTCCAGCACGCCATCCACCGACCCGCGCCATCCGGCATGGGCAGCCCCGATAACACCTGCGGCGGAATCGTGAAACAGGACTGGCTGGCAGTCGGCGGTCAGCACCGCAAGCAGGATTCCAGGCGCGGCCGTCACCAGGCCATCTGCCTGGGGCCGGTCGGTCAACGGACCGGTCACGGGAATCACCCGCGCCGAATGGACCTGATGGATCGTGACCAGCGCCTCGGGTCCGACGTCCATCGCGTTGGCCACGCGCGCGCGGTTGATCGCCACGATCTCGGCCTGGTCCGAGGACCCCGTGCCGCAGTTCAGCCCGGCGAAGATGCCCGATGAGGCCCCGCCCTTGCGGGTGAAGAAGCCGTGCCGCGCGGCAAGCGCGTCAGATGTGATGATTTCCAGCGTCGAGGGCATCAGGGGGCAAATCCCGGCGGCAAGGGCGCACCGGCGCGGGTCAGCGCCAGCATCTTGAACAACGAACCCATTTCCTGCGGCCCGGTCAAGCGGCCAAGCGCGGCCAGGTGATTGTCCAGCGCCGGGCTGGCCAGTCCACGCGCCAGCCGGTCTGCCCGCGCTTCGATTCCCAGCCGCCGCAGGACCGCGCCTTGCGTGTCATAGGCCTGTGCCGGGGCGAGCGCGGCCAGGGGTTCGAAATCGACATGGGCTGTCAGGTCGGCCTGTCCCGGGTGCGCCAGCGGGTCGTCGAAAGCATGCTGACACAGGGCTTGCAGTGTATCGCCCCGCGACCGCCAGCCTCCGTAATCGATGAACAAGGCAAGCCCCCCAAACCGCAGGATCGGGACAAGTGCGGCGGCAACGGCGGATTGTGCAGGGGCGGAATGTTCCACCAGATCGCCGGGCCGGGCGGTCCGAAATGCCGGAGTGTCCGGCACCTGTGGCAAAGGTGCAGAGAGACCAAAAGCCAAGGCCCCATCGGCCAGACCGACCAGCCTTTCACGCCAGCCTTCGGGCGACAGCAGGAACTGCCGGATCGGCAGCGCGTCTAGGAATTCGTTCGCGACAAGGAAGGTCGGACAGTCGGGCAGATCCTCGACCCCGTCCAGCCATAGGGGCTGGTGCGGCGCAAGGGTCCGGGCCTGCACATCGCGCAGGCGGGGCGAGGCTTCGACCAGCACCACTTGCGCGGCAGCATGAAAGCCCGGCACAGCACGGGTCGCGCGCAGGGCATCGGCCATCAGCGTGCCACGACCCGGGCCAAGCTCGGCCAGAGTGAAGGGGGACGGCGCGCCCTGGTCCAGCCAGGCCTGCGCGAGGGCCAAGCCCAGAAGCTCGCCGAACATCTGGCTGATCTCCGGCGCTGTGGTGAAGTCGCCCGCAGCGCCAAAGGGCTCACGCGTGGTGTAATAGCCGTGGACGGGGTGCAACAGGCATTCGGCCATGTAGTCGGCGACTGTGATCGGCCCGTCTTCGCGGATACGCTCGCAGAGCAACTGCGCCAGCGGCGTCATGCGCGCCTTGCGTGGATCAGGAACCACAGGCCTGCGGCGATCATCGGCAGCGACAGAAGCTGGCCCATGGTCAGCCCGTAGTTGCCCAACTGTACCGCCCAACCGACCGGATTGCCGGAAGAGACGAATTGCGCGTCGGGCTGGCGGACGAATTCGACCAAAAAGCGGGCAATACCATATCCGGCCAGAAACAGCCCCATCAGCGCGCCCGGCCGCTGGAACCAGCCACGCCGGAAGGCAAGCCAGGTCAGCACGACGGCCAAAAGCAACCCCTCCAGTGCGGCCTGATACAACTGGCTGGGATGGCGCGCGCAAGCCTCGGTCGCCGTGGCGCAGGCCTGTGCGGCCGCGCCGGGGAAGATCACGCCCCAGGGCAGGTCAGTC
This sequence comes from Tabrizicola sp., assembly GCA_025458105.1. Taxonomy (GTDB): domain Bacteria; phylum Pseudomonadota; class Alphaproteobacteria; order Rhodobacterales; family Rhodobacteraceae; genus Tabrizicola. The sequence continues at coordinate 46,437 of JALOTD010000007.1, forward strand.
GGGCGACCCCAAAGCTCGGCATTCACAAAGTTCGACAGGCGGCCTAGGCCAAGGCCAACCGGGACCGCGATGGCCAAAAGGTCACCCATGGACAGCATCGCGATCTTCTCGCGCCGGCAAAACCAGATCGCCGCCACGACCACCCCGGCAAAGCCACCGTGAAAGGCCATGCCGCCTTCGTTGATCAGCGGAATGCGCCAGGGTTCGGCCAGGTAGACACCGGGCTCGTAGAAGATCACATAGCCCAGCCGCCCGCCGATGATGATGCCGACAACCGCCCAGGTGAAAAAGCGTTCGACCTGTTCGGCCGTCAGCGGCGGGTCTCCGGCCCAAAGCCTGGGCGTCCGGATGGCGCGCAGGATGATCCACCAGCCGAAGAGGATGCCGACGATATAGGCTAGGGCATACCAGCGCAGACCATACTCGGTGCCGTTGATTTCGACCGAAAACAGAAAGGGCGAGATGTCGGGAAAGGGGATCATGCGGGCCTCCTGCCGCGCTTGTCGCGGGGTGGGCGGGCGAAGTCAACCGGCGGCGCTTCGTCGCCTTGCCCTGAGGACCCGGCGGGGCCATATAGGGCAGAAGCGCAGGAGGGGACACATGCAGACCCGCAACAAGTTCTTCGACGACATGAGCCAGCTCATGACCAATGCAATGGGCGTGGCCCAGGGCGCCAAGACCGAGGCCGAGACGGCGATGCGCAGCTTCATCGACCGCTGGATGGCCGACCGCGATTTCGTGACGCGTGAAGAGTTCGATGCCGCCCGGGCGATGGCGCAGAAAGCACGTGAGGAGAACGCGGCACTTGAGGCCCGCATCGCGGCGCTTGAGGCCGCGCTGGCGAAGAAAAAGTGATCTGACGCGTCGCTCGTCGATGACTTCGTCAGTCCTCCCCGGCGACGAGACGACGAAGTCGTACGAGGAGCGGCCCCTCAGGTACGGACCAGCCGGAACGCAGCCGAGGCCCCCCAGCCTGCCAATGCAGCCATGACCAGGGACAGAAGGCCGTAGATCAGCGGCTGTTCCTGCGCAAGATTGAAGATCCAGCGCTCCAGACCCTCTTTCCGGACGCCGATCACCCGTTCCTGGCTGGCAATGACCCGTTTGTCACGCAGAAGGAAGAGGCGCACTTTGTACTCCCCTTCGGTCAGGTTCGCGGGCAGGATCACATCGGTCCGGAACAGGGTTTCCTCGGTCAGTTCGACCTTGCCCTGCAGTACACGGTAGCGGCCCTCGTTCGTGCGGACGCGAAGGAGGCCCAGCAGGAACTCGCCCGCCTGGTCAGCCTCATCCGTGATGCCCACGGCGCGGATCACACGTTCAATGGTGATGCCGTAGCGCAGGTTATCGGTGTCCGACAGGATGTGGTTCAGGGGACCGGTGGTCGCGACGGCGTAGAAGCTTGGCGCGCTGTCCACCGTGACCGAGGCGTTGTTGATCCAGATCCCCGCGACGCGCCCCTTGCGGCGGACGGTGACAGGGGTGGACGGCCCTTCGACCGTGACGATCACTTCAAGAGGCCCCTGCCCCTCCGGCGGCGGGGTGTCGCGCTTGACCGCGCCATAGATGAGGATCTCTGACCCGTCGAAATCGGCGGTGATCGAGACACGGTTCTGGCTCATCCCCGCAACGATCTGTTCCTGGGCCAGGCCCGGCCCGGACCAGAGCAGCAAAAGGGCAAGCGCGCGGATCATGGCAAGACCCCCGGCGCGACCGAGTAAAGTTCGCCCGGTGTGACCAACAGGTCGACGGCAATGCGGATCGAGACAGCAAGGACCAGAAGCGACAGAAGGATGCGCAGCTGTTCGGCCTTTAGCCGCACGCCAACCCGCGTGCCGATCTGCGCGCCGACCACGCCGCCCAAGATCAGGAGAAGCGCCAGAAGCATGTCGACGGTCTGGCTCGTGACCGCATGCATGACCGTGGTGAAGGCGGTGACGAAGATGATCTGGAAGAGCGAGGTGCCGATCACGACCTTTGTGGGCATCCCCAGAAGATAGATCATCGCGGGCACCATGATGAACCCGCCGCCCACGCCCATGATCGCGGCCAGAAAGCCCACGGCCGCCCCGATCATCAGGGGCGGGATCACGCTGATGTACAGGCCGCTTGCCCGAAACTTCATCTTGAAGGGCAGGCCATGGACCCAGGAATGCACATGGCTGCGCCGGACCGGCGCACCGGGCTTGCGGGCGCGCAGAAGGCTCCGCAGGCTTTCCTGGAACATCATGGCGCCGATGAGTCCAAGAAAAACGACATAGGACAACTGCACGAAGAGGTCGATCTGACCCAGCGCCGTCATCAGCCGGAAGACCCAGACGCCGATCGCAGACCCGATCAGACCGCCGCCCAAGAGGACCCAGCCCATGGTGAAATCCACGCCCTTGCGCTTAAGCTGCGCCAGAACGCCCGAGATCGACGAAGCCACCACCTGGTTCGCGCCGGTTGCCACGGCCACGGCAGGCGGGACGCCGATGAAGAACAGAAGCGGCGTGATCAGGAAGCCGCCACCCACCCCGAACATGCCGGACAGGAACCCTACGATCCCGCCCAAGCCCAACAGCAGGAAGGCATTGACCGAGACCTCGGCGATGGGGAGGTAAAGCTGCATGGCGGCCCAATCGGGGCAAAAGCGGCGGGGTGTTCAAAGGCTTGCGCGCCTTTGACCGGGATGTCAAATCCGGTTTTCCCCTATCGGAGGGAAGCCAGGAATTCCCTGAGAATGCGTTCCAGTTTTGCCGCACCCAGGGGGGCCATGGCCTTGGTATGCTCATGCCCGATCTTCTCGTCCGAGAGCCCCGCGCCCATGTTGGTGATGGTCGAGATGGCGGCAACCCTCAGACCCAGGAAGCGGGCCAGGATGACCTCGGGCACCGTCGACATGCCGACCGCATCGCCGCCCAGAAGCTTGAGCATGCGGATTTCGGCGGGCGTTTCGAAGCTGGGGCCGGAATACCAGCAGTAGACGCCTTCCAGGAGGTCCAGCCCCTCCCGCGCGGCGGCAGCCTTTAGCGCGGCCCGAAGTCCGGGATCATGCGCATCGGTCATCGGCACAATTGTAGTTGATGTGGTCCGACAGAAGCATGACGTTGCCCGGCGGGATGTCTGCGCGCAGCGACCCTGCGGCATTGGTCAGGATCAGGTCGGTCGCGCCCAGGTCCTTCAGCACCTGCAACGGCAGCAGCATCGCCCGCGGATTGCCGGATTCGTAGTAATGCTCGCGCGCGCCAAAGACTGCGACGCGGACGCCCTCCAGATCACCGATGTGCAGATTCGGATTGTGACCCGACACGCCGACATGCGGAAAGCCCGGCAGATCAGCGTAAGGGATCGCCACGCCTTGGACCTGATGCGCGATATGGCCAAGGCCCGAGCCGAGGATCAGCCCCAGCCGCACCGGGGCGTCGCCCGCGCGGCCGCGGATCAGACTGGCAAGGGTCGCGGCATCGGACATCGGCATCGCCTCTGGCTGGCAGAGGACCGGGGGGTTTCACACCCCCCGGACCCCCCGTGGGATATTTGGGCAAAGATGGAACACAATTTGAATCGAAGTGTCAGCGTTCCTTGACGTAGGGCTCGCCCCCCGCGCGGGGTGGGATCGCCTTGCCGATGAAGCCTGCCAGCACGATGACGGTCAGAATGTACGGCAGGGCGTCCAGAAGCGGGACGGGGACCTTTACCTGCACCACGGCCTCGACAACATCAGGTCGCAGCGCCAGCGCCTGGAAGAAGCCGAACAGCAGGCAGGCCCAAAGTGCGGCCACTGGACGCCATTTGGCGAAGATCAGGGCGGCGAGCGCGATATAGCCGCGCCCCGCCGTCATCTCTCGCCCGAAGCCCGCTTGCAGGGCCGTCGCCATATAGGCCCCAGCCAGCCCGCAGAGGACGCCTGTGATGGCGACAGCAGCGAAGCGAAGGCCTACGACCGAGACGCCGGCCGTGTCCACCGCCGCAGGGTTTTCCCCCACGGCGCGCAGGCGCAACCCGAACCGCGTGCGGTTCAGAACCCACCAGGACAGGGGCACCATGGCCAGCGCGACGTAGACGAGGAGCGAGTGACCCGAGATGACCTCGTAATACAGCGGGCCAAGCACGGGCACGCCACGAAGCGCCTCGGCAAAGGGCAGAGTCAACTCGCCGAAGCGCGTTCCCTCCTCGACCGAGAGGGGCGGTGTGCGACCGCCTTGGGCGAAGAGCGCGGTCGCGATCAGCACCGTAATCCCCGAGGCAAGGAAGTTCAGAGCCACGCCCGAAATCAGCTGGTTCCCCCGGAAGGTGATCGAGGCAATCCCGTGGATGGCCGCAAAGATCAGCGAGGCACCGATGCCAGCCAGAAGCCCAACCCAGACCGAACCGGTCAGGAAAGCCACCGAGGCCGAAGCCATGGCAGCGGCGAGCATCTTGCCTTCAAGCCCGATGTCGAAAATGCCGGAGCGTTCGGAGAAAAGTCCCGCGAGGCAGGCCAGAAGCAGCGGCGTCGACAGTCGGAGCGTCGTGTCAAGGATCTGCAGAAGTGTTCCGTAATCCATCACGCGGCCCCCAATCTCTGGCTGCGGAACAGGCCGAAGATCCGGGTCAGGATCATTCGCACCATCATGTCCAAGGCGCCGGTGAACAGGATCACCAGTCCCTGCACGACGATCCGCATTTCCGGCGGGATCTGCAGGATCAGGCCAAGCTCGGCGCCCCCCTGATACAGAAACCCAAAGAGGAGCGCCGCCAGCACCACACCCAGCGGATGGTTCCGCCCCATCAGCGCCACCGCGATGCCGATGAAGCCCGCCCCTTCCGAGGAGTTCTGAAGAAGGCGCCCGGCTTCGCCCATCACGTTGTTGACGCTCATCATGCCCGCCAGCGCGCCGGAAATCAGCATGGCCACCATGATGATCCAGACCGGGTTGATCCCGGCATAGCGGGCGGCGGGTTCGGACTTGCCGAAAGCGCGGATCTGGTAGCCCAGCCGCGTGCGCCACATCAGCGCCCAGACCACGACCGCCATGGCCAGCGCGAGGAACAGGGTCACGTTCGCGGGCACCCCGGTGAACATCAACTCACCCTTGGAGTTCACACGCTGCACGCCCTCGGCGTCCAGGACGGCGTAGAACTGCTGGATGACCGGGATCTGGTTCAGCGTCGGCAAGGCGGTGCCTTCCGGGAACCGGGCCGAGGCCGGGTCCATCTGGCCATCGGGGCGCAGGACGTCGACCAGAAGATAGACCAGAAGCGCCGCCGCGATGTAGTTGAACATGATCGTGGTAATGACGATATGGCTGCCGCGCTTGGCTTGCAAATAGGCCGGGATCGCCGCCCAGGCCGCGCCGAACACGGCCGCGCCCGTGGCTGCCGCCGCCAGCGCCAGCGTCCAGTGCGGCCAATCGATCGAAAGGCAGACCAGCGCCACGCCGAGGGCACCCAGCTGCGCCTGCCCCTCGCCGCCGATGTTGAAGAGGCCCGCGTGGAAGGCCACGGTCACGGCGAGCCCGGTGAAGATGAAGCTGGTGGTATAGTAGAGCGTGTAGCCCCAGCCATAGGCCGACCCCAAGGCACCCTCGACCATGACGTTAAACGCCTCGACCGGACTTTGGCCGATGGATAGAAGCACGAGGGCCGAGATGATCGCGGCCAGCGTCAGCGACACCAGAGGAACAAGGACCACATCGGCCCAGCGCGGCAAGCGGTCCATCACGCAGCCTCCCCTTTGCCCGCCATCCCGGCCATCATCATCCCAAGCTCGCGTTCGTCAGTCTTTTCCGGGTCTCGGAAGCCCATCAGGCGGCCGTCGAACATCACGGCGATGCGGTCGGACAGCGACATGATCTCGTCCAGCTCCACGCTGACCAGAAGCACGGCCTTGCCCGCATCGCGCAGGGCGACGATCTGCTTGTGGATGAACTCGATCGCGCCGATGTCGACGCCTCGGGTTGGCTGGCCGATCAGCAGGAGGTCAGGGTTCTGCTCGATCTCGCGCGCCACGACGATCTTCTGCTGGTTGCCGCCGGAGAAGCTTTTTGCGGGCAAGGTCGGGATCGGTGGGCGGACGTCGAATTTCTCCATCTTGCGGGCGGTGTCGGCCCGCAGGGCGTCGTTGTCCATGAAAAGCGCGTTCTTCTGATATTCGGGTTCGTTGAAATAACCGAAGGCCACGTTTTCCCAGGCGGTGAAATCCAAGATCAGGCCATAGTGGTGCCGGTCCTCGGGCACATGGGCTATCCCTGCGCGGCGGCGGCTTTGCCCGTCTGAGCCCTTACCTGACAGGGGCAGGTCCGCGCCCTTCAGCGTGACTTTGCCCGTGGCCCGCATCATGCCCCCCAGGGCAGCGAGCAGTTCCGACTGGCCATTGCCCGCCACGCCCGCGATCCCCAGGATTTCCCCCGCGCGGATGTCAAAGCTGACGCCTTTCAGCCGTTCCACCTTGTGTTCGTCGCGCACCCGCAGGTCCTCGACCTTCAGGATCACCTCACCCGGGGTGGCGGGCTTCTTTTCCACCTCAAGCAGGACCTTGCGGCCGACCATCAGTTCGGCCAGCTGTTCGGGGCTGGTCTCGTCGGTCTTCACCGTGGCCACCATCGTCCCGCGCCGCATGACGCTGACGTTGTCGGTGGCCTCCATGATCTCGCGCAGCTTGTGCGTGATCAGGATGATCGTCTTGCCCTGCTCTTTCAGCCCTTTCAGGATGCGGAACAGATGGTCGGCCTCCGCCGGGGTAAGAACGCCCGTGGGTTCGTCGAGAATCAGGATGTCGGCCTGACGATACAGCGCCTTCAGGATCTCGACCCGCTGCTGGTGCCCCACCGAAAGGTCCTCGATCAGCGCATCGGGGTCCACGTCCAGTTCATAGTCGCGGGACAGCCCCTCCAATACCTTGCGCGCCTTGGCGAGGCTGGTGTTGAGCAATTGCCCCTCCTCGGCCCCCAGGATCACGTTCTCCAGCACGGTAAAGTTCTGCACCAGCTTGAAATGCTGGAAGACCATGCCGATCCCGGCGCGGATCGCGCTTTGGCTGTCGGGGATTGCGGTCAGTTTGCCGCCCACGAAGATCTGTCCGGCGTCGGCCTTGTAGAAGCCGTAGAGGATCGACATCAGCGTGGACTTGCCCGCGCCGTTTTCACCGATGATCCCGTGGATCGTGCCGCGCGGAACCGCGATGTTGATGTCCTTGTTCGCCTGGACCGGGCCGAAGGCCTTGGAAATGCCCTTCAGCTCGATGGCGAGTGCACTGTCCGCCATGTACCACCCCCCTTGTCCCCCTGTTTGTCAGGGCGACCGCCGCTCATCCCCGCGGCCTTTTCGTTTAGCAAAAGTGCCGCGCCAGAGACCCGGCGCGGCACTGTCATTTGGTCCTTAGCGGATCAGAACGTGGCCGCCGGGCAGGTGTTGTCCGACATGTAGTCGTGCACGACCAGTTCGCCCGACTTGATCTTCTCGGCCGCGGCATCGACAGCCGCCTGCATTTCCGGGGTCACGAGGGCGGCGTTGTTCTCGTCCATCGCATAGCCCACGCCTTCGGACTTGAGGTCGAGGACGTTGATGCCCGGTGCCAGGTCGACGCCTTCCTTGAAGGCGTTGTAGACGGCGACGTCCACGCGCTTCAGCATCGAGGTCAGGACCTTGCCGGGGTGCATGCCGTTCTGGTTGCTGTCCACGCCGATCGACAGGATGCCTTCATCCGCCGCCGCCTGCAGGACGCCCACGCCCGTGCCGCCCGCCGCCGCATAGATCACGTCGGCTCCTTGCGCCTTCTGGCCCTTGGCCAGTTCCGCGCCCTTGACCGGGTCGTTCCAGGCCGCCGGGGTGGTGCCGGTCATGTTCAGCACGACCTTGGCATCCGGGTTCGCGGCCAGAACGCCCTGGGCATAGCCGCAGCCAAAGCGGCGGATCAGCGGAATGTCCATGCCGCCGATGAAGCCGACGGTGCCGGTCTTGGACGCAAGGCCCGCCATCATGCCGACAAGGTACGACCCTTCATGCTCGGTGAAGACGACCGACTTCACGTTCGGCTGGTCGACGACCATGTCGATGATCGCGAACTTGGTGTCGGGGAAATCGGGGGCGACGGTGTTCAGCACGTCACCAAAGGCAAAGCCGGTCATGACGACCGGGTTCGCGCCCGATTCCGCCAGACGGCGCAGGGCCTGCTCGCGCTGGGCTTCCGACTGCATCTCCAGTTCCTTGTAGGTGCCGCCGGTTTCCTTGGCCCACCGCTCGGCGCCGTTGAAGGCGGCTTCGTTGAAGGATTTGTCGAACTTGCCGCCAAGGTCGAAGATGATCGCAGGTTCCGCCAGCGCGGCCCCGGCGGTCAGGGCGATGGCAGAGGCGCCCAGCAGGGATTTCATGAAGGTCATCGGATGCTCCCGGTCGTTGTTGTTGTCGCTCATGCCTGCCTGCAACCAATCTGCCCCGCAGAAGGGGGGAGTCGCACGCGGCACTTGGCAAGAGGTTGCGGTCAGTCGCTTCACCCGGTCAAGGGCAATTCGCTGTGTCCAATCCGGAATTTTGACCGTCCGGTCAGGTTGACGCCGGGTCCGCCTGTTCGGCAAGCACCCGGCGCAGGACCAGCGCATCCACCGCCCGCCCTTCCGGCCCCTGATAATAGCCAAGCCGCCGCCCGGCCTCGGCAAATCCTGCCCGGGCATAAAGCGCCCGCGCGGGGGCGTTGTCTTCGGCCACTTCCAGAAAGGCACTGTCAGCGTTCCGCAGCCGCGCCTGATACAGGAACCGGCCGACAAGCTTGCGCCCCAGCCCGCGCCGTCGCGCTTCGGGGGCGACGGCGATGGTCAGAAGCTCCGCTTCGCCCGCCACGGCCCGGCCCAGCAGAAACCCGGCATCGCCTTCGATCAGCAGAAAAGCCAGGGGATCGGTCAGAAAGCCGGCAAACTCGGCCTCGGTCCAGGGGCGCGGAGCGGTAAAGCAGCGTGCATGCAGTGCGGCAAGCCCGGCGGGGGTCATGGCAGGATCACCGGCGGAGGATCAGACGGCGGCGCGGCATCGGCCCCCCGCAGGTAGAAGGGCGCGGGGCGGGGCCGGGGCGTTGCCGCCCGAACCGCCCCAATCCGCGCAATCGCCTCGACCAGCGGCATCGCCGGGGGCAATGCGCCCTCACCCGCTGCCGATCCGGTCGCGGGTCCAACGGGCATCACACGGTCAGCCAGATGCGCAACCCCCGCGCCCTCCGGGGTGAAGGGCTGCACATAGACCTGGCCGCGCCTGGCGTCCTCGATCACCATGACAGGGAGCGGCTGACCGTAGGCAAGCGCCTCCAGCCGCGTCACACCGACCGCCGGAATTCCCAGACCAAGGGCAAGCCCGCGCGCGGCGGCGACAGCGATGCGCACGCCGGTAAAGTTCCCAGGCCCCGTGCCCACGGCCAGCGCCTTCAGATCGCGCCAGCCGATCCCGCCCTCGGCCAGCACCTCTTCCAGAAGCGGGACCAGACGTTCGGCCTGTCCCTTCTCCATCGGCTCGTCCCTCAGGATCACCCGTTCGCCCAGCATCAAAGCGACCGCGCAGTGCGCGGCCGAGGTGTCGAAGGCCAGTAGGGGAAGCTCCTCGTGCGCCTTCGGCTTCTCGTCGCGGTCCGTATCGCGAAGAGCGACCGAAGGGAAGCGATGAGCCGCCACGAAGGGTCAGGCCGCCACCGGGCGCACTTCCAGCACTTCCGGGATGTAGTGCCGCAAAAGGTTCTCGATCCCCATCTTCAGCGTCAGCGTGCTGGAGGGGCAGCCCGCGCATGCTCCCTGCATGTGCAGATAGACCACGCCCCGGTCAAAGCCGTGGAAGGTGATGTCGCCGCCATCCTGCGCCACGGCGGGACGGACGCGCGTGTCCAGAAGCTCCTTGATCTGGCGAACGATGTCGCCATCTTCTCCCGTATGTTCCGCATGGCCGCCCGCCGCGCCCTCACCCTCGATTACTGGGGCGCCGGACTGGAAATGCTCCATGATCGCACCCAGGATCTGCGGCTTGATATGCGCCCAGTCCATACTTTCGGCCTTGGTCACGGTGACGAAATCGGTGCCGAAGAACACGCCCGTCACGCCGCCCGCCGCAAAGATGCGCTTGGCCAAGGGCGATTTTGCCGCTGCATCGGCGGATGGAAAATCGGCGGTGCCCAGCTCCAGCACGGTCTGGCCGGGCAGGAACTTCAGCGTCGCGGGGTTCGGCGTGGATTCGGTCTGGATGAACATCTGCGGTCTCCGACTGTTCCACTCGGATATGCGCCCTGCACCCCCGACTGTCAAGTTTGGAACCGTTCTAAATCTGCGACAAGGGCGGGACGACGGCGCTACCAGATCAGCACGACCCCGGCATAGATCAGGACAAGGCCGATCGTGCAGGCCACCGCCAGCGAGCCCAGGTCCTTGGCATCCTTGGCAAAGGCCGACCAGCCGGGCGACAGGTGATCGACCAGCACCTCCAGCGCGGTATTCAGCGCCTCGACCGCAACCAAAAGCAGCCCCAGCGCCAGAAGACCCAAGACTTCCGGCACGCTTGCCCCAAGTACCACGAACAGGACCAGAAGCCCCGCGATCAGCGCCGCCTCCTGCCGGAAGGCGCTTTCCCGCCCCAACCGCCGCAGACCAGCCGCGGAATAGCCTGCCGCCGCGAAGAAATGCGCCAAACCCGTCTTGCGCGCGGGCTTTTCCTGCAGGCTCATCCCGTCGCCCCCTTGCGACAGGCTCCGGCCAGGTCAAGCGCGGGGTCGCGCGCCACCGTGGTCACGTCCACCATCCCGAGGAGGGTCGAGAACATGTTGTCGTGGCTCACCGCACCCCCCGAAGCTGCCGCCATGCAGGCCTGATCCAATGCCAGCGTGTCACGAAACCGCTGTGACATCCAGATCAGCATCGGCACATGGGTCTGTTCCGGCGGCGCCATGAAGTCCGGCGCGCCATGCAGGTACAGCCCGTTCTCGCCCAGCGACTCGCCATGGTCCGAGGCATAGAACAGCGCCGGGACCACGCGGTCCTGCGCATCCAGCCGGTCGATCAGCGTGGCAAGCATGTGATCGGTGAACGCAATCGTGTTGTCATAGGCATTCACGATCTCTTCGTCCGAACAGTCACCCAGCTGCGGCGTCTGGCAGGCGGGGGAAAAGACTTCACGATCTGCCGGATAGCGCAGCCAGTAGCTGGGCCCGTGGCTGCCGATCTGGTGCAGCACAATCACCGTGTTCTGCGTGATCGTCGCGGCCTTTTCCTCCAGATGCTTCAGGAACACCTCGTCCGTGCATTCCGGATCGCAGAACTCTGGCCCATCGGCAGCCGTCATCTTGCGAGAGAACAACCGCGTGGCGATATCCTTGTCGCCGGTGTTGTTGTCCCACCATTCCACGTGGAACCCCACCCGGGCCAGCACGTCCAGCAGGTTCTCGTTCGAAAGCCCGCCCTCATAGGAATAGTCGGCCCTGGTCAGCGGCGAAAACATGCAGGGCAGCGAGGTCGCCGTGGCCGTGCCGCAGCTTGTGGCCTGCGGATAGTAGACGATGTCGCGCTTGGCCAGTTCGGGGTTCGTCTCGCGACCATAGCCGCCCAGCGACCAGTTGGCCGCCCGGGCGGTTTCTCCGGCGACGATCACCAAAAGCACGGGCTTGTCCGCCCGGGCCAGGAATGGCCCCGGTTGGGCATCGGTCCCGGTCGGCTGCAGGACGATCTGCGTCGATTTCAGCATCATCCGCGCATAGCGCACCGCCCCCGCGATCGGCGCCAGCGGCTGTACCGAGGCCAGCAGTTCCTTCTGCTCGCGGAAAACGGGCATGAAGGTCTGCAGGTCGATGTAAAGAAGGCCTACGATCAGCCCCGCCGCAGCCCCGACCGACAGGATCCAGGTGCCCAGGCCGCGCAGGATCGACCCGCGCCGCAGCCGGACCAGCAGGACAAGGACCGAGGGCAGGACACCGTACAGGCCGACATGCAGCAGAAAACCGGTGGTGATCAGGTGGCGCGATTCCGCGAAGGTGGTGGTCATCGCGTTCTGGATCATCTCGCGGTCGACGATCACGCCCAGTTTGTCCGCATAGTACGAACTGACGGCGGCGATCATGATAAGGGCGATCAGCACCGGCCTTTGCGCCCGGCGGACTGCCAGCAGCGACACGACCAGGAACATCAGCGACCACATTGCGCCAGCGAAGATGGCCCCAAGCAGCAAGCGCCCGTCGAAGATGCGCAGAAGGTGCCCCCAGAAGGTGCCATTGCACAGGGCAAGAAGATAGGTCGTGACGATCAGGTTCAGCGCAAGCGGTGTCAGGACGGGGCGGCGATCAGGCCGAAGGGCCTGCAAATCGGTGGTCATGTCGGGATCCGGGTGACGCCGGGCAGGACCACCCGGCCCACCCCGTCTACGCGTCTTGATCCGGCTTGGCTGTAAGCAGCCGCTTAATGCAGGGCCGCTCAGCCCCGGCGTGTCAGGTGATGCTTTCCAGCCGTTCCTTCGACATGTCGCCCGGCACGATGGTGATGGGGATCGGCAGGTTGCCCGAAGTCCGGCTCATCGCCGTGACCAGCGGGCCGGGGCCGGACTTGTCGGTTCCCGCGCCCAGGACCAGGACACCGATCTGCGGATCCTCCTTCACCAGGGCTAGGATTTCGCTCACCGGGTCGCCTTCACGGATCACCAGCTCGGGGTTCACGCCCTGCTTGTCGCGCATCCATTTGGCGAAGACCTCGAAATGCGCCTCGATCCGTTCGCGCGCTTCGGCCCTCATCAGGTCGGCCACGCCCACCCAGGTCTGGAACTCGTCCGGCGGCACGATCGACAGGATCGTGACCCCGCCCCCGGTATGCGCCGCCCGCAGCGCGGCAAAGCGCATCGCGTTCAGGCATTCGCGGCTGTCGTCCAGCACGACCAGAAATTTCCGCATGATGCTCCCCTTTGCGCCCGCGATATTGGCCCGGGCGGCCGGGGGAAGGCAAGGGTCACGCGCGAAGCATCAGTCCTTCTGCGCGTCGTGGCATTGGCGGACCAGACCCAGCACGCCGCCCAAGCCAGGGACTTCGAACGCCTCGTCATGCCCGACCCCCATGATCCGCAGCCAACGGCCTTGCGAAAGGAAGACATGGGTGTCGGCAATAGGTGCCATGCTGAAGACGACATGCTTGTCATCCAGCGCAAGCGCCTTGCCCAGGGTGGGAGAGCCCGATTCCATCATCAGGCTGGCATCGATCTCTTGCCCCGGTTTGAAGGTCACACCGGGAAAGGCGAAGACTACTTCCATCTTTTCGTCGCGTGTGACGTTCACCCAAAGCTGCTCGCCCTGGGTGTAGGACAGGGTTGCGTAGCAATGGCTGTAGGCCCCTGTCGCATCCGGCGCCGCTCCCCCGCTCCAAAGCCCGAAGGTGAAAGATGATCCGGGCAGGTCATCGGCCAGGACGGGGGCCGGGGCCAAAAGGGCCAGACAGATCAACCATTGGCGCATGTTGGGTTCCTTTCAGTAGGTACGGCGGCAAGGTGCGCGGATTGGATGGTGCCGCAAAGGTGCGGTTTCCTTACCCCTGCGCCAGCCGTGCGACCTTGGGGCTGTTCCGGTGCATCAAGACACTCCGCACCGCGAAGAGGACCATCATCGCCGCCCAAAGCCCGTGATTGCCGAAGGGCCAGAAGACACCCAGCGCCACGACATAGGCTGCGGCGGCAATCAGCATCAGGCGGCGCATCTCCTGCGTCAGCAGCGCGCCGATGTAGATGCCGTCATAGGCCCAGGCCAAGGCACCAAACACGGGTGCGGCCAGGATCCAGGGCAAGTAATGCCGCGCCTCGGCCCGGACCTCGGGCGCGGTCGCCATCAGGTCGATGAGCCACGGCCCCGCCAGCCAGAATGCCAGACCAAGGACCACCCCGCCCCAGAACGTCCACATCAGCGCCAACCGGATCGCCTGCCGCACCTCTCGCGCGGCCTTTGCGCCGATCGCCTGGCCTACCAGCGTCTCGGCCGCAAAGGCGAAACCGTCCAGCGCATAGGACAGGATGCCCAGGAACTGCAGCAGCACCTGGTTCGCAGCCAGCGTCACATCCCCGTGCCGCGCGCCCAGGAAGACAAAGGCGGTAAAGCACAGTTGCAAGGCGACGGACCGGATCATGATGTCCCGGTTCACCGCGAACATGGTCAACAGCGCGGCGCGGTCCCCCAGCCGCCCCCAGGCCGCCGCCAGCACCGGCCCGAACGCGTCACGGCAGAACCACAGCCCCAGCGCCAGCCCGGTCCACTCGGCAATCAGCGTCGCCGCCGCCACCCCCGGCACGCCCCAGCCGAGGCCCAGGACGAACCACAAGTCCAGACAGATGTTCACCCCGTTGATCCACAGCTGCAACAGGAACACCGCCCGTGTCCTTTCGACCCCGATCAGCCAGCCGGTCGCCGCATAAAGGGCAATCGTCGCTGGCGCCCCCCAGATCCGGATCGCCAGATACTGCCGGGTCAGCGCCTCAACCTCCGCACTCGCCGGGGCCAGCGAAAAGGCCCCCGCGACCAGCGCCAGCTGCAGGACGATCAGCGCCAGCCCGGCCCCCAGCCCAACGATCAGCGCGCGGAGGAGCACCGCTGCCCGCTCGGCCCCGTCGCCTGCGCCTTGCGCCTGCGCGGCCAGCCCGCTCGTCCCCATCCGCAGGAAGCCGAACACCCAGTAGACCGTCGCCAGGATCACCGCGCCAAGGCCTACTGCCCCGATGGGTGCCGCCTCACCCAACTGTCCCACGACACCCGTATCGACCGCACCCAGCAAGGGCACCGTCGCATTCGACAAAACAATCGGCCCGGCGATCCGCCACATCCGGGCGTGGGTGACCTCGGTCATTCCGCCTTGATCGGCGGCATCAGGAAATGCCCCGTCCCCTGCGCGAAGAGCCGCGCCCGGTTGTCCTGCCAGGCCTCGACATGGACGCTGGCATAGCGCCGCCCCGACCGGTTGACCCGCGCCCGCGCATAGGCATCGCGGGGAAGCCCCGCGCGCAGGTAATCCACCGTGAAATCAATTGTCTTCGGCAATCGCAGCGGGCCTTCGGGCAACGACCCTTCCGCCTCGACCCCGTCCCAAAGCGTGCTCCAGGCCAGCTCGATCATCGCCGCCACTTCCAGAAACCCCGCCGTGGCACCCCCATGCAGCGCAGGCAGGGCCGGGTTGCCGATCAGATCGTCGCGATAGGGCAGGACGGCGGTCAGCTCATCGCCCCGCCGGTCGAACTCGATTCCCATGAAGCCGATGTAAGGCACCGCATCGACCAGCGCCCGCAACAGCCCCTCGCGGCGCTGCTTGATGATGTGAACAGGCTCGGGCCGCTTCATTTTGCCCCCCGCTCGACCGTGAAGGCCCCCGTCGCAGTGGCCACCGGGCGGCTTTCGTCGTCATCGGTCGCCACCACCCGGACAAAGGCCACGGTCCGCGTGACATGGTGGCATTCCGCCCGGGCCCGGATGGTCTGGCCCGGGGTTGCGGGGCGCATGTAGTCGATCCGCAAATCCAGCGTGGCCGTCGAGAACCCGGCTTGCGGATGGCTCATGACAGCAGTGCCCGACGCCGTATCCATCAGCGCGCTGACCGCCCCGCCATGGATGACCCCGGTCATGGGATCCCCCACCAGCCGCGCGTCATAGGGCATGGACATGACCGCGACCCCTTCCCCGATCGACTCCAGCACCATGCCCAGCGCGCGGGAATGCGGCAGGGCCTCGATGAACTGACGGGCGATGGTGATGGTGTCGGACATGATCTGCCCCCATCAAACCCCCCCGCCCCGGGGAACGCAAGGCCCGCCGAAGCCGTTGCACCAGACAAGGTGTCAGCCTAGGCTAGCTGTTGGGAGGACCGCACATGACCGAGACCCGTCTCAGCTTCAAGGAGATGTGCGCCAAGTTCGACGTCACGCCGCGCACCTTGCGATACTACGAATACATCGAGCTTCTGGCGCCCGAGAAAGAGGGCCGCGCCCGATTCTATGGCCCCCGCGAAGTGGCACGGATGAAGCTGATCCTGCGGGGCCGCCGCTTTGGCTTCAGCCTGGAAGAAATCCGCCAGTGGCTCTTGATCTACGGCAAAAAGGGCGAGCGTCCGCAGCTTGAGGCCTGGCTGCAGCTTGCCGACCGTCAGCTCTTGGAACTTGACCGCCAGCGGGCCGAGCTTGATGCCTCGATTGCCGACCTGCGCGCGCTCCGCGAGACGGCAGTCCTGGAACTGGACAAGCTGCCGTAAGCACCAACCCCCGAATTTTCGCAGAAAATTCTTAACACCCTTGGCCTAACTGGCCCAGACCGAAGCCAGCATGTCTCGCAAGGCCGCCTTTGTGGCGTCACCATCCTCGCAGTCCGGCCCAATCCTGACCGCAACGCTTGTTGCCCAACCGAAGGTCGCAGCACGCTCCGGGCGCAGGGTGATCTCGATCCCCTTCGGCCCCTCCGTCACCACGGCAATCGCATCTTCCGCGCCGAACGTTTCGTCGTTCACCTCGAACCAGACCGGGCCGCCACCTACGGCCTGCCGGAACAGGACATAGCCCTCGGCCTCGTCCTCGCCCGCCGCGAAGCCCACGAAAAGCTGCCCCTCATCCTCGACGACCGAGCCATAGGCCGCCTTCAGTGTCACATCCGCCATCGCCCTACCCTCGCACGTACAGCCACACCGCCACCGCCAACAGCGACAGGGCCTGAAACCGGTGCATCCTGACCGAAACCGCAGGATCGGCAACCCAGCCCCGCGCCGCACCGGCCGCCACCGCGATGCCGGCATGGATCAGGGTGGCAACAAGGACATAAACCGCCGACAGCGCCAGCGTCGCCGTAACACCGTCGCCTGGCCGCAGAAAGCCGGGCAAGAGCGATACGAAAACCACAAGCGACTTCGGGTTCAAGAGGTTTCCGACCAGCCCCCTGCGAAAGCCGTCGGTCGCGCTTTCCCCGCCGCCCGGCAGATGGTGCGCCGGAATGCCCGCATCGCGCCAGCTTTCCCAGGCCAGCCACAGGAGATAGCCGACCCCCGCAAGGTGCAGCGCGCCGTAAAGCCCCGGCCAAAGCGCCACCGCCGCCGCAACGCCCACAGCCGCCAGGACGGCCTGCACCGCCAGCCCCAGCGTAATCCCTGCCGTCGCAGCAAACCCCGCGCCGCGGCCCGTCGTCGCTGCCAAAAGCGCCAGCCACGCCATGTTCGGGCCGGGCGTCAGTTCCAGGACCAGCGCGGTCAGCAAAAACGAGGACAGAACCTCGATCTCGGGCACTCTGCCCTCAGTACCACTTGGCCACGGGTGGCAGGCTCATCAAGACGGCGTTGGCGTCATGCCCGGTTTCCAGCCCGAACTTGGTGCCCCGGTCGTAGACCAGGTTGTATTCCGCATACAGGCCCCGGTGGCGCAGCTGGGTCTCGCGGTCGTCCTCCGAAAAGGGCGTGCCTGCGCGCTTTTCGGCCAGCGGCAGGAAGGCGGGCAGGAAGGCCTCGCCCACGGCTTGGGTAAAGGCGAAGTCCGCCTCCCAGTCGCCCGTCGACAGGTCATCATAGAAGATGCCCCCCACACCCCGCGCCCGGCCCCGATGCGGCACGAAGAAGTACTCGTCGGCCCAGGCCTTGAAACGGGTGTAATAATCGGGCGAATGCGCATCACAGGCCCGCTGCATTTCGCCATGAAAATGCGCGGTGTCATCGGCATATTCAATTGCCGGGTTCAGGTCGGACCCGCCGCCGAACCAGGCGGCCCCCGGCGTCCAGAACATCCGGGTGTTCATGTGGACAGCAGGCGCATGCGGGTTCTGCATATGGGCTACCAGACTGATGCCGCTGGCCCAGAACCGGGGGTCCTTCTCCATCCCCGGCACGCCCCGCGCCGCCATCGCCTTTTGCGCGCGTTCGCCCAAGACCCCGTGCACCTCGGACCAGTTGACGCCCACTTTCTCGAACGCCCGCCCGCCGCGCATCACGCTCATGATCCCGCCGCCGCCGCCCTCGGCCCGCGTCGTCGGCGTCACTTCGAACCGGCCCGGCGCCGCATCGCCCGCCACCCGATCCTCCAGCGCCTCGAA
The DNA here is from genome assembly GCA_025458105.1 of Tabrizicola sp. GTDB lineage: Bacteria > Pseudomonadota > Alphaproteobacteria > Rhodobacterales > Rhodobacteraceae > Tabrizicola. Next base: position 64,432 of record JALOTD010000007.1, read on the forward strand.
GGCCGCCACGATCCGGTCGCGCAAGGTATGGAACCACTCCGCCGCGCGCGCCTTGCGACTGTCAAAGGGATCGGTCATCCTGTTGTCTCCATATTCTTACAGCGCCATGCTTAACACCCCGGCGCGGCGCTTTCCACCCGGACCGGAGGTTGCCCCGTGAAACGCCTCGCCCTGATCCCCCTTGCCCTTCTGGCCGCCTGCGGCACGCCCCAGGAACAATGCATCAACCGCAACACCCGCGACCTGCGCACGGTCGAACGGCTGATCGTCGAGACAGAAGGAAACCTTGACCGCGGCTATGCCATCGAAGAGATCACAGTCAGCGAGGACTACTGGGCCACCTGCTTTGACCCGGTGGTGGTCGAGGGGGAAACCGTCTACCAGCCCCGCATGTGCCTGAAGGACCGCAGCTACACAGTAGAACGTGCCAAGGCCATCGACCTGAACGCCGAGGCGGCAAAGCTGTCCAGCCTGAAGACCAAGCGTGCCGACCTTGCCCGCGCGGCCGAGCCTGTCATCGCCCAGTGCAAGGCCGAATATCCGGAATGACCTAATGCGCCGGGGCGGCGACGGCATCCAAGAGACTGCGCCCGCCGTCGACCGCGAGCACCTGCCCGGTCACGAATCGTGCCGCGTCCGAGGCCAGGAACTGCACCGCTTCCGCAACCTCATCCGCCGACGCGACACGCTGCAGCGGCGTTCCCGCCGAAATACTGTCTCGATAGGCGGGATGCTCTTTCAGCGTGCTTTGCAGGCTGGCGCTCATCACGCTGCCGAAAGCGACCGCATTCACCCTGATCCCTTTCGGGGCAAGCGCAACAGCCAGGGATCGGGTCATCTGATCCATCGCCGCCGCAGCCATGGAATAGGCCAGAAGCTCGGGCCGCGTCACCTGCGCCGTGATCGACGAGATATTGACGATCGCCCCCAGCGCCGTGCCGGCCTCGGCTTCGGTGCGCTCGCCGTGCTGGATCATGCGCTTGGCCGTCATCTGCGACATGCGCAGCGCCGTCATGACGTTCTGGCGCATCAGTTCGTCGACCGCGTCCTCCTCGGGGTTCAGCGCGTTTGAGACAGCCATCTTCCGGTTTGCATTCACCAGGATGTCCACCCGGTCGAAGGCGTCGATGGTGGCCGACAAGAGGTTGGCGATGGTCAGCTTCTCACACAGGTTGCCCGCGAACATGCGGATCGGCCCCTCGGCGCGCGCCTCTTCGCCCACCTCGGCCTCCAGCCGGGCCTCGTCGATGTCGGCAAACATCACGTTCGCGCCCTTGTCGACCAGATGCCGCGCAATGGCGAGGCCCAGGCCAGCCGCTGCGCCGGTCACGATGGCAGTCTTGCCGGAAACGGAAAATGACATGGGTGGCCTCTAGCTTTTCGCCCGCCGGGGCTTGGTGGCATGGATCACGCGGAAGGCGCCGTCACCGGCAACCTCTTCCTGCGCCAGGAAAGCTTCGGACAGGACGGCATCATAGGGCAGGTGACGGTTCGCAACCATCCACAGACTGCCGTTCGGTGCCAGCATCCGCCGCGCCCCCCGGATGAAGGCCGCGCCAAGGCCCGGGTCTGCGTCGCGCCCAGTGTGAAACGGCGGGTTCATCACCACCGCATCCAGCAGCGTCTCGGGCCGCCAGCTTGTCGCATCTGCCCAATGGAACCGCGCGCGGGGGTCGGTCACGTTCACCTTCGCGCAGGCCAGTGCATCGGCCTCCGCCTCGACCAGATCCAGCCGCTTGACGCCGGGCCGCTTCAGAATCTCCGCCGCCAGATAGCCCCAGCCCGCGCCCAGATCGGCCACTTTGCCCGACAGTTTCGCGGGCAACGCAGCCGCCAGCAGCACAGACCCCCGGTCCGGCCCATCGGATGAAAAGACCCCCGGCAGGGTCTGGAACCCATCAACCGTCGAGGGCTTAGCCTGCCAGTCCGACAGATCGACCCCCGCCGCAAAGCTCGCCAGCTTGCCATGCGCCTTCGACAGGCTTTCCGACAGCTCTGCCCGCGCGCGCAGATCCTTCAGCGCCGTGTCGATCCCGTCGGTCTTCTGCCCGTCCACCGCGACCCATCCACCCGGGGCGACCTCGGCCGCAGCCTGCGCGATCAGCGCCCGCGCGGCCTCACGGCTGCGGGGCAAGCAGACGATGGCGGCGGCATAGGGCTCCCCCGGCGTCACCGAGAAGCGGTGCGCAAAATGGTCATGGTCCGGCTTGAACCCGGTCAGGACGACAACGCGGTCCTGCGGCAAGGCGGACAGGTCATCCCCCGCCCTAGGCCCATAGACCGCAATCTTCCCCTGGGCGGGAAGCTCAAGCGCGCCGGTCTCCAGCGCCTGGTCAAGTCGGGCGGATCGCATGAGCGGGGGCTTACGCCCCCCGGCCCCTTCTGTGAAGCCGCGCGCTCATTCCTTTTCCATCGTGCATTGCAGCGGATGCTGGTGGCGGCGCGCGAAATCCATCACCTGTGCCACCTTGGTTTCCGCCACCTCGAAGGAAAACACGCCCACCACCGCCAGGCCCTTCTTGTGGACCGTCAGCATGATGTCGAAGGCCTGCGCGTGATTCAGCCCGAAGAACCGCTCCAGCACATGCACGACGAACTCCATCGGCGTGTAGTCGTCGTTCAAGAGCAGCACCTTGTACAGGGGTGGGCGCTGGGTCTTGGCTTTCGGCTTGGTCAGAAGCGAGGTGTCGGGCCCGTTTCCATCCGTCTTGTCGGACAGTGTTGGGGGACGCATCGACACGGTGGGCTGCTCCTGGGGATTCGGGGGTTGCATCTACCTGCGGAAATATAGCCTTTTTTGCCATGGCGAAAAGGGGCGGCGTTCGCACTCCCCAAAGCGAGGCACCATGCTGACCACAATCGGGTTCGACGCCGACGATACGCTCTGGCAGAACGAGGCGTTCTTTCGCCTGACACAAGACCGTTTCACAGCACTTCTGGCCGACCACGCCGAACCCGGCCACCTTGCCGAACGGCTGGAGGCCGCGGAACGCCGCAACCTTGGTCACTACGGCTTTGGCGTAAAGGGCTTCACCCTGTCGATGATCGAAACCGCGATCGAGGTGACCGAGGGCCGCGTCCCCGCCCGCGTGATCGGCGAGCTGATCGCTGCCGGCCGCGAGATGCTGGAACACCCGATCGAGCTTTTGCCCCACGCTCGCGCCACGGTTACCAGGCTCGCCGCCGATTACCGCGTGATCCTGATCACCAAGGGCGACCTCTTGGACCAGGAACGAAAGCTGGCACAATCCGGCCTTGGCGATCTTTTCCAGGCGGTCGAGATCGTCAGCAACAAGACCGAAGCCAGCTACCGCGCCATTTTCGCCCGCCACGGCACTGGGGCCGATCAGGCGATGATGGTCGGCAACTCGTTGAAATCCGACGTGATCCCGGCGCTTGCCGCCGGGGCCTGGGGGGTTCATGTGCCCCATGGCCTGACCTGGGCGCTGGAAGCCGCCGATCCCCCGGCGGACCATCGCCGTTTCCATGTTCTTCCGGACCTTGGCGCGCTTCCCCCGTTGGTCGACAACCTGCGCCCTCTGCGCAAGGGATAGCGGGCGCAGGGGGCATGTCCCTCAAGATATGGCCAGACCGGGGGCCTGGTGCAGCATCCCGGCAACTGCATGAACTATGGCCTGAAACCCATTGGTATTTTTGGGTTTTCGGATTCACTTCCCTGTGCTAGCGTAGCACCCGAGGCAGAACAACGGCACCGGAAAACCGGGCCAACAGGCAAAGGGTGGGCGACGTGGCATCGCTTCTCGGGCGTATTTTGCGCGCAGGTTTCATGGCATTCGTGGTCCTCGCCGTCTTGGTGACGACCCCAATTCAGGCAGCTCCTTTCGCGGCGATCGTGATGGACGCGCGGACGGGCGAGATTCTTTATGAAAAGAACGCGCGCACCCGGCTGCATCCGGCGTCGCTGACCAAGATGATGACGCTTTACATCGTGTTTCAGGAACTGCAGGCCGGGCGCCTGACGCTGGACACTAAGGTCACCGTCTCGAAATATGCCGCCTCGCAGCCCCCGTCACGTCTGGGCTTGAAGCAAGGCCAGAAGATTGCCGTCCGCTATCTGATCCGTGCCGCTGCGGTGAAGTCGGCCAACGACGCTGCCGCCGCTCTGGGTGACCATATCTCGGGCGACCATGTGGCCTTTGCCAAACGGATGACCCGCACCGCCCGCCAGCTTGGCATGCACGACACCACCTTCAAGAACGCCCATGGCCTGACGGCGGAGGGTCATTTGTCCACCGCCTATGACATGAATGTGCTGGGGCGGCATCTCTTCTACGACTTCCCGCAGTACTACAACATCTTCTCGCGCCGCACCGCCGACGCCGGGATCGCCACGGTGACCAACACCAACTCGCGCTTTCTGGATAACTATGAGGGCGCCGACGGCATCAAGACCGGCTACACCAGCCCGGCAGGCTTCAACCTGACCGCATCGGCCAAGCGCGGGAACAAGCGCATCATCGCCACGGTCTTCGGCGGCACGTCGACTGCGAACCGCAACGCCAAGATGATGGAACTGATGGACCTCGGCTTTGGCGCGGCCAGGAACCGGGTCAAGGAACAGCCCCCCGTGGCCCCGCATCCCGACGAGGCGTTGATCGCCTCTGCCGAGCCGCAGATCGACGAAATCGACGCTGAAGGCGGTGCGGGCAAGACCATTCGCATCTCGGGCGCGGTGACGACCTCGCCCCGGCCCAAAGCGCGCCCCGAAGTGCCTACGGTGCCGGATGCCGTTGCTGTTGCCATGGCTGCCGGAATCGAAGGGGCACTGGCCGAGGCGACCGCCGAACCCGCACCCGCAGGGACGCTCGACTTCCAGGCCGAAGCCATTGCCGCAGGCGAACCGCCCGTTCCAGAAGCCGTGGCAGAAGCCCCTGTCGACGTCGCCGCCGCCGAGGAGGCAGCCGATCCGGTTGCCGACACCCTCATAGCCGAAGCCGCCCAAGCGGAACCTGGCACACTGGACGCACAGGCCAGCGCTTTGGCCGCTGGAACCGCGCCCGTTGACACCGTTGTGGCCGAGCTTGCGCCTGATCCCGCCCTCGCCGAGATCAAGCCGATGCCCCGACCCGACACGATAGCCGCTAAAGCGCCTGTTGAACCTGCGCCCTCCGAGCCGGCCCCGGTCGCTGTGGCCGAAACCACCGAGACACCGGCAGCGCCGGCGGCCGAGGAGGTTCAGCTTGCTGCAGTCGAGCCCGCCCCCGAACTGCCCGCCGCCGAACTGCCCGCCCCTGAACTGGTAGTGACCGATCCCGGCCTGGTTGATGCTCCTCCAGCTGAACTGACGGTCGCTGAAACCGCGATGCCGGAAGTGACTGCCGTGGAAACCGTCGCTGCCGCTGCGACCGTGACCCCAGTTGAACCAGCCCCGGCTCGCCGCGCGCCGATCTTTGATGCGGTCGAGGTCGCCGAGGCCGAGGAACCGGCCCCCACCGAAGAAGTCGTGGTCGTCATGTCCACTTCAGGCGGGCGGCACTTCGGGGTGAACGTAGGCGAGTATGGCTCGCGCTATGATGCCGAACGGGCGCTTCTGAAAACCGCGCTGGCCGAAAGCGCCACGTTGAACGAAGGCTTGCGCAAGACCACTCAGACTGGCGGGGCCTGGCGGGCAAGCTTCATGGGCCTGACGGAAGAACAGGCAGAGCTGGCCTGCCGCCGCCTGCGCGCCCGCGCCGTGCCCTGTGAAACGGTGGGGGGCTAAGGCCATGGTTGCGCTCGTATTCCCCGCTCTTCCTACCGTCACCCTCGCTGTGACCGGACGCACTGAACGCTTCCCGGTTCGCCGCATCTTCTGCGTGGGCCGGAACTATGCCGAGCACGCGCGCGAGATGGGGGCTGATGACAAGGAGCCACCCTTCTTCTTCACCAAACCCGCCGACGCCGTGGTGGAAACCGGAAGTCGCATCCCCTATCCGCCAGCCACGGCAAACTTGCATCACGAAGGCGAGCTTGTCGTCGCCATCGGCAAGTCCGGCGCCATGGTGGCGGAAGAGGACGCGCCGAACCTGATCTGGGGTCACGCGGCCGGGAACGACCTGACCCGCCGCGATCTGCAGGCCGAAGCCAAGGCCTCGCGCCGTCCCTGGGATATGGCCAAGGGATTTGACAAGTCTGCGGTGGTAGGTCCGATCCGGCCCGGGCAGTTGCCCGACGCGGCGCTGCGCTGTTCGGTCAACGGTGCAATCCGCCAAGAGGCGCGGACCTCGGACATGATCTGGACGCCAGCGGCAATCATTGCTGCCCTGTCGCGGATGGTCAGCCTTTCGCCCGGCGACCTGATCTTCACCGGCACGCCCGCAGGCGTTGGCCCGCTGGGACGCGGCGACACCTGCAAGGTCGAGATCGACGGCCTGCAGTCGGCCACTGTCACCGTCGCCTGAGGCAGCCGCACGCGCCGCGAAAGGCCGGGCCGCGCAGGGTACACGCTCGACCCCTCGCAGTCAGCGCGGTTCAGTTTCCGCCTCTTGCCCGGTCAAGATGCGGCGGCCTCTGATCTTCTGTGCGTCAGACTGTGAATCGGATCGGCCCGCTTCGGGTGCAGACGGATCGGTAGCCTTGCGCCCGCCCGCATCGGCTGTGCGCAAGGCTGCCGTGCTGCGATGGCTGGTCGGGTTCAACGATCCGGGACCTTTCGCCCGGGTTTGCAACCCCCTGGCAGGGGACCCGGTCGGTCGGATGGCTTGTCCACGGACGTCCAGGAGGGGGGCGATGCGACAACCCTCTGCAATCGCGTCGACCGCAGGACCAGCGCCGACGTACCAGTTCAGGTCTTTGCGATGCCAGCCGAAAGTCCCCGATCGCAGGCAAGACATCGACGCCTCGTGCCGTCCGGCAGGCTGCGGCCTGCAGAGAGGGGGCAGAGCACGGCATCTGCTGCTGACCCGGCGGACCAAGAGCCAGATCAACCCGATGCCGAACCGTTGCGGCCTGTCAGTTGCAAACAAACTCTCGCAGGGGCAGGCCGCTGACCAGTCGGCAGGGGCCGACGATCCCGACCGTCGCCAGCGACGCACCCTACTGCACGGCAATTTCAATCCTTCGCGGCACTTCGGAAGAATCGCCTTACGCCGAGGGACGCCATCCTTGCCGTCATCCACCGGGTCCAAAGCGGGCCTGCGCCATTCATGGCAGGCCCGCGTCCTAGCCATTCTCGCGCAGCACCGTCCCGGCCAGATAGAGCGAGCCGCAGATCAGCACGCGTGCTTCGGGTGATCCCGCCGCGATGGCCGTCAGCGCCTCGGCCACCGAACCGGCGGTCACGGCTCTGATCCCCGCCGCCAGCGCGGCGTCGCGGGTCACCTCGGCGGGCAGCGTGTTCTTTTCGCCGGGGATCGAGACCGCGTGCAGCCGCGTGACCTGAGGCGCAAGGGGCCGCATGTAACCTGCCACGTCCTTGGTGTTCAACATCCCGCAGATCAGATGCGTCTCGCGCGCAGGCATCCGCGCCAGCGTCGCCGCCACCGCCTCGCCCCCCGCCGGGTTGTGCCCACCGTCCAGCCAAAGCTCCACCTTGGGGGCCAGATCCACCAGCGGCCCGTGCCGCAGCCGTTGCATCCGCGCGGGCCAATACGCCCGCGTCACCGCCGCCTGGCACGCCGCCTCATCCCGCCCCAGAAGCCGCAGCGCTGCAATCGCCGCGCCTGCGTTCTGCACCTGATGCGGCCCCGGCAGGTTTGGCAGGGGCAGGTCCAGAAGCCCGTTCTCGTCCTGATAGACCAGCCGCCCGCGCTCTTCCCACACGTTCCACTGCTGCCCGAAGGCCCAGAGCGGCGCGCCCAGCGCCGCCGCCTTCGCCTCGATCACCGCCAGACCATCCGGAGCTTGTGGCCCAACGATCACCGGCACCCCGCGCTTGATGATCCCGGCCTTCTCGCCCGCAATCTTCGCGATGGTGTCGCCCAGGAACGCCTCATGGTCCATCGACACAGGCGTGATGATCGTCAGCCGGGGCCGGTCCACCACGTTCGTCGCGTCCAGCCGCCCGCCAAGCCCCACCTCCAAGAGCGTCCAGTCCGCAGGCACCCGCTGAAACCCAAGGAACGCCGCACAGGTGGTGATCTCGAAAAACGTGATCTCCTCCCCTCCGTTCGCGCCGACGCATTCGTCCAGAAGCGCGGTCAGCAGCTCTTCGGAAATCAGCTCTCCCGACAGCCGGATCCGTTCATGAAACCGCGCCAGATGCGGCGAGGTATAGGCGTGCACCCGGTCCCCGCCCGCCTCCAGACCCGCCCGGATCATGGCCTGAGTGCTGCCCTTGCCGTTCGTCCCGGCGATATGCACCACGGGCGGAATGGACCGCTCTGGGTTCCCCAGCGCCGCCAGCAACCGTTCGACGCGGCCCAGGGTCAGGTCAATGACCTTCGGGTGCAGCGTCATCATCCGCTCAAGGATGACGTCGGACGTTGCGCTCACGCCTTGGCTTCCGCAGGTTCCGGGGCCTTTTCGACCGGCGGAGGCGCCAGGTCACCCTTGATCGCAGGCGGCATCCCCATCAGCATCCGGATCAGCGTGACCAGCTCGTCCTTCATCGCCTTCCTGTGCACCACGCGGTCCAGCATCCCGTGATCCAGCAGATACTCGGCCCGCTGGAACCCTTCCGGCAGCTTCTCGCGGATCGTCTGTTCGATCACCCGCGCACCTGCAAACCCGATCTGAGCGTTCGGCTCCGCAATCTGCACATCGCCCAGCATAGCATAGCTGGCCGTCACGCCCCCGGTCGTCGGATGCGTCAGCACCACGATGTACGGAAGCCCCGCCTCTTTCAGCATCTGCACTGCGACCGTTGTGCGCGGCATCTGCATCAGGCTCAGCATGCCTTCCTGCATCCGCGCCCCTCCGCTGGCCGAGAACAGCACCAGCGGCCGCTTCAGCTTTACCGCCCGTTCGGCCGCCGCAATGATTGCGTTGCCGACATACATGCCCATGGACCCCGCCATGAACGAAAAATCCTGCGCCGCAGCGACAACAGGCGTCCGCAGCATCTCGCCCTCGGCCACCAGCATCGCATCCTTCTCGCCGGATGCCTTCTGCGCCGCCTTCACCCGCTCGGGATATTTCTTCTGGTCGCGGAACTGCAGCGGATCGGCCACGGGTTCGGGCACCTTCACCTCGGTGAAAATGCCGCCGTCGAACAGCGACGCAAAGCGCTCACGCGGGCTGATCGCCATGTGGTGTTCGCAGTTGGAACAGACATTCAGGTTGGCCGACAATTCCCGGTGAAACAGCATCGTCCCGCATTCCGGGCACTTCGTCCAAAGATTCTCCGGCACTTCGCGGCGCGAAAACAGCGAGTTGATCTTCGGTCGGACGTAGTTGGAAATCCAGTTCATGCGGCTTTGACCCTGCCCCTTGGCGACGCCTTCCCAGATATGCCGCCGGGCCTTGAAATGCAATCAGACAAGGCCCGCCGCCCCCGGTGAAACTTTTGCGCAAGCGATCCGTTGCTGAAGGCAGGACCGAAAGGATGTGCCATGCCGACAGGACCGCTTGTGTACCGCCAACGCCTGCTGACCCGGATCACCCACTGGGTCTGGGCCGTCAGCCTGTTCTTCCTGATGCTGACGGGCCTGCAAATCTTCAACGCCTTTCCCAGCCTGCATATCGGGATGGAATCGGGCTTCGACTACGACAACGCAATACTGCAGATCGGCGCGCGGGAAACGCCGGACGGTCTGCGAGGCGTGACCCGCGTCCTGGGGGCCGAATTCGACACGACCGGCATTCTTGGCGTCTCTGACGGCGAAGTGCGGGCCTTTCCGGCAGCCCTGACGATCCCGTCAAAGATCAGCCTCGCCACTGGCCGGGTGATCCATTTCTTCTTCGCCTGGGTGCTGGTGATCACTTTGGCCGTCTGGCTGGTCGCCTCGGCCGTGAACGGGCATCTGCGCCAACTGATCCCGACATGGGCAGACCTGAAGGCCCTGCCGCGCGACATTGCCGACCATGCCCGCCTGCGGTTTCACCACGGGGCAGAGTATGGCGTGCTGCAGAAGCTTGCCTATGCCTCGGTCCTGTTCGTGGCGCTGCCGCTGATGATCCTGACCGGGCTGTCCATGTCCCCCGGCTTCAACGCTGCCGCACCCTGGCTTCTGGATCTGTTCGGCGGCCGCCAGACCGCGCGGACGATCCACTTTCTGACCATGCTCGCGCTTCTGGGCTTCTTCGCCGTCCACATGGCGATGATCCTGCTGGCCGGGCCCCTGAACGAGATGCGGTCGATCCTGACCGGCTGGTATCGCACGGATGGAGACAAGGATGCCCGTTCCGATGATTGACCGTCGCAAACTCCTTTTGGGCAGCGCAGCCCTGGCCCTGTCCGGCTGCAAGGTGTTCGACAGCGCCACCGATCGCGACAGTGCGCTCCGCCGCCTGTTCGCCAGCCACGAAGGCCTGACCCAGACCGCCCAGCGCGCGCTGATCGGCGACCGCCTCGCGCCCGAGTTCACCGAGGCCGACATCCGCCAGGGCCAGCGCCCGAACGGCTCCGTCGATCCCTCAGGGGCCGACTATCGCCAGATGGCCGAAACCGGCTTTGCCGACTATCGCCTGACTGTCTCCGGGTTGGTCGATACGCCCCTCTCCCTGTCGCTTGCCGATCTGACCGCTATGCCCTCGCGCACCCAGATCACCCGGCACGACTGCGTGGAAGGGTGGAGTTGCATCGCCAAATGGCAGGGCGTTCCCCTTGGGACGGTCCTGACACTCGCCAAACCGAAACTGACCGCGCGCTATGCGGTCTTCCACTGCTATGACGCCATCGAGCGCAGCCTGTCGGGCGAGGTCTTCTACTACGAAAGCATCGACCTGCTGGACGCCTACCACGCTCAGACGATCCTGGCCTATGCGATGAACGGCGCGCCCCTGCCGGTGGCGAACGGCGCGCCCTTGCGGCTGCGGGTCGAACGGCAGCTGGGTTACAAGATGGCGAAGTACGTCCATACCATCGAGCTGGTGGACAGTTTCGCAGGCCTCGGTTTCGGCAAGGGCAGCTACTGGGCCGACCGGGGCTATGAATGGTACGCAGGGATCTGAAGGACCCGCTCGTCGAAGACTTCGTCACGCCTCGCTGACCTCCGACGAGACGACGAAGTCACGACGCATCAGGCGTTGCCTTAACTCCGCACCGGGCAAGCTCTGAAGCCGCCTGACCCATAGCGCAAGGAGTTAACGAACCGTGAATGTCCACAATCAAGCCATTGAAATCATTTAATTGTGGCGCACTGTCCACGCGTGGACACGTCATATCTTCCGCCGTGCCCGCAAGGCCGCCCCGATCGTCCCGTCGTCCAGATAGTCCAGTTCCCCCCCGATCGGCACCCCCTGCGCCAGGGTGGTGATCTGGGCCCCGGTCCCCGCCAGGGCATCGGCGATGTAATGGGCCGTCGTCTGCCCGTCGACCGTCGCGTTCAGGGCCAGGATGACCTCTGTCACCCCTTCGTCTGCCACCCGGGCCACCAGTCTGGGAATCCCCAGCTCCTCCGGCCCGACCGCGTCCAACGCGGACAGGGTGCCCCCCAGGACGTGATACCGCCCCTTGAAGACCTGCCCCCGCTCCATCGCCCAGAGGTCGGCCACATCCTCGACCACGCAGATCTCGCCCGTCGCGCGGGCGGGGTCAGAACAGATCCCGCAGACCTCCGTCGTCGAGATATTCCCGCAGACCCGGCAATCCTTGGCCGCCAGCGCGACCTCGGCCAGGGATTGGGCGAGCGGAGCCATCAGCTGCGCCCGCTTCTTCAGCAGAACCAGCACCGCCCGCCGGGCCGACCTGGGGCCAAGGCCGGGCAGCCGGGCCATCAGCTCGATCAGCGCCTCGATGCCGGTTTCGTCCGCCACGTCAGAACGGCAGCTTCATGCCCGGCGGCACACCCATCGCCTCGGCAAGCTTGGTCATCTCGGCCTCGGTCCGGGCCTTGGCCTTTTCCTGTGCGTCATGAATGGCCGCAAGGATCAGGTCCTCGACCACCTCTTTCTCCGAGGCGACCAGGATCGACGGGTCGATGTCCAGCCCCGTCACCTCGCCCTTGGCCGTGGCGCGAGCCTTGACCAACCCGGCGCCCGCCTCGCCCACCACGACGATCCTGGCAAGTTCGCCTTGCAGTTCGGTGTACTTCATCTGCATTTCTGTAGCGGCCTTCATCATCTTGGCCATGTCGCCAAGCCCGCCCAAACCCTTCAGCATGTCGTTCTCCGTCCGTTTCCCCTGAAATACGGGCGCGCAAGGCCCGGCGCAAGGTCAGGGCGTGGTGCGGAAGAGCATTCGGCGCGGCTGAAAGCCGGCTGCGCGGAAAAAGGCGTGTGCCTCGTGGTTCGCCTCCCAGGTGTCGAGGAGAATTTCGTCAGCCAGTTGGTCGCGGGCAAGTTGGCGCGCGGCTTCCAGCAAGGCCCGGCCATGGCCCTTTCGCCGAGCCTCGGGCGCCACCGCGATATGGTCGACCATGAGGCGACGCACGCCCGGCGAGAAGAGCGAGGGTTCGCGGAACTGCAGCGTGCAGGCAGCATATCCAACCGCCGGATCACCTGACAGGAAGATCGTGCAGATCGGGTCAGCAAGCCGGTCTTCGAAATAGGCCCGCACTGCGGCCGGATCAGGCCGAGCGTGGAAGACGTCCGGATAGTGCTGGGCGTGCCAGCCCTGCACATAGGCGTTCAGGCAGGCTAGCACCGCCGCGTCAGCCGCTGTCGCGCGGCGGATCATTCTTCGAACGGGTCCCAGTCGTCGTCAAGCTCCGGCTCGGCCTGGGGCAGGGCTGCTTCGGTCGCCTGTGCAGTCAGACTTTCAGGTGAACGAACCTCAGAAATCCTTGCGCCAGGAAAGGTGGAGAGGATCGCCTGGACCAAGGGGTTCGTCGCCGCTTCGGCCCGGACCAACGCCAGTTCGCTGGACTTCACCTCGGCGATAGTGGGCTGGCCACCGGAGGAGACCACCGAGACACCCCAGCGCGCGCCGGTCCAGCCCTGCAGGCGCTGGCCGAGACGGGCGGCGAGATCGGGCCTGGCACCGGGGGCGGGTTCGAATTCAATCCGGCCGGGTGCGTATCGGGCGAGACGCAGGCCGGTCTCGACCTCGTTCAGAAGCAGCATGTCGCGCTTTGAGCGGATCAATTCGACCACAGAGTCGAAGGTCGCATAGACCTGAAGCTGCCCTTCGGCCAGCGCTGGGGCGGCGGCGGTCATGGTCGGGCCACGGCTGGGGGCCGAGTGGACCGGGGCCATGCGCGGAGCGTGGACGGTGCCACCCCCCGCCGGTGTGCCACCCGCAACGCCGCCAGAAGGCGGGCGGGGCGCATCCTGCAGCTTCTTCACGAGGGTTTCCGGGTCCGGCAGGTCGGCGACATGGGTCAGGCGGATTACGGCCATCTCGGCCGCCATCATGGCGTTCGGGGCAAGGGCCACCTCTTCGATGGCCTTGAGCAGCATCTGCCACATTCGGGTCAACGCGCGCATAGGCAGGCGGGCGGCCATGTCCTGACCGCGCGTCTGTTCGTCGGGGGGCGTTGTCGGGTCCTCGGCGGCGGAGGGGTTGATCTTGATGACGGAAATCCAGTGCGTGATATCAGCCAGGTCGCGCAGAACGGCCATCGGGTCAGCCCCGTCGGCATATTGCGCGGACAGTTCCGCCAGAGCCTTTGCCGCGTCACCCTTCATGATGAGATCGAACAGATCGAGCGTGCGGCCCCGGTCGGCAAGTCCCAGCATGGCGCGGACCTGGTCCCCCGTGGTTTCCCCGGCACCGTGGGCGATGGCCTGGTCCATCAGGCTCATCGCGTCGCGGACCGAACCTTCGGCGGCCCGCGTGATCAAGGCAAGCGCGTCGGCAGCGAGTTTCGCGCCTTCGAGATCGGCCACTTTGGACAGATGGGTCATCATTACCTCGGGCTCGATCCGCTTGAGGTCGAAGCGCTGACAACGGGACAGGACCGTAACGGGGACCTTGCGGATTTCGGTGGTGGCAAAGATGAACTTTACATGCGCCGGAGGTTCCTCGAGCGTCTTCAACAGCGCGTTGAAAGCCGCCGTCGACAGCATGTGCACTTCGTCGATGATGTAGACCTTGAAGCGGGCACTTGCGGCTCGGTAGTGGACGCTGTCAATGATCTCGCGGATGTCGCCCACGCCCGTGCGCGAGGCCGCGTCCATCTCTAGAACGTCGACGTGGCGGCCTTCAGCGATGGCCCGGCAGGGTTCGCACTGGCCGCAGGGTTCCGTCGTCGGACCCCCCTGGCCGTCAGGGCCGATGCAGTTCAGTCCCTTTGCGATGATCCTTGCGGTCGTGGTTTTCCCCACACCACGCACACCGGTCATCACGAAGGCATGCGCGATCCGGTCTGCCGCGAAGGCGTTTTTCAGGGTGCGCACCATTGCCTCTTGCCCGATCAGGTCGGCAAAGGTCTGGGGGCGGTATTTGCGGGCAAGGACCTGGTAGGCGGAGGAAGCATCGCTCATGCCGGACAGCTTAGCCTTCCGCCCGCACCCGGCGCAAGCGCCGCTGCCAAAGGCCGCATGAAACCCTTGAACATCGCGGAAAGCCGCAAAGCCGCCTTGAAATCGTCATGAGAGGACGCCCTTTGTTGATAAATAGCGAGTTAACGCTCGCCGGAGGAATTCGGCTGCGCACTGTCTGGGTTTCGCCTCATGCGTGAGGTGGTCAATGAGTGGGAGTGGAATATGGATAGCGGTGATAGCGCTTGGCTAATGGCGTCAACGGCGCTGGTTTTGTTCATGACTCTGCCGGGACTTGCCTTGTTTTATGGCGGTCTGGTTCGGGCTTCGAATGTGTTGTCGATCTTCCTGCAGTGCTTTGCAATTACCTTCGTTGTGTCGCTGTTGTGGTTCGCTTTGGGATACTCGATCGCCTTCGGCGACGGGTCTGCTGTCTGGGGTGGCCTTGGAAACGCGTTTCTGGCTGGTGTCGGGCAAGACACCTTGCGCGGCACGATCCCGGAAAACCTGTTCTTCCTGTTCCAAATGACCTTTGCGATCATCACTCCTGCCCTGATCATCGGTGCTTTTGCCGAACGGGTGCGCTTTACGTTCGTCATCGCCTTTTCCTGCTTCTGGATGCTGCTGGTCTTTTGCCCCATCGCCTACTGGGTCTGGGGCGGCGGCTTCCTGGGCGACAACGGTATCTGGGGTGAAACCGGAGTTCGCGATTTTGCCGGAGGTATCGTGGTGCACGTGACGGCAGGTGTCGCGGGTCTGGTCCTGGCCATCATGATCGGGCGTCGAATTGACACCAGCCAGGTCCCGCACAACCCAGGCTATGCGTTGATTGGTGCGGGGATGCTTTGGGTTGGATGGTTCGGGTTCAATGGCGGTTCGGCTTTGGCAGCCAATGGCACAGCGGCCTCTGCTCTGGCCGTCACCCATGTGGCCGCAGTGGCCGGAGCAGTTTCCTGGTGCCTTTGGGAGGCACTGCGAACCGGGAAGATCACGCTTGTCGGTGCCATCACTGGCACAATCGCCGGCCTTGCCACCGCTACGCCGACTGCCGGATACATCCACCCGGTTGCCGGGATGATCAGCGGCGGGATCGCAGGCATCGTTTGCCAGGAAGTGCAGATGCTGTTGCGGGCCCGCCTGAAAATCGACGATTCGCTCGATGTCTTTGCCGTCCACGGCATCGGCGGATCGCTGGGTATTCTTCTGTTGGCCGCGTTGGGAATAGCTCCGGCCCTGGCGCAGGTCGGATCCCTGGTCATCTGCATCGTCTGGACCGTTGTCATGACCTATGCCATTGCGCAGCTCTTGCGCGGCCTGATGCCGATGCGGGTCACGCCGGAAGAGGAAGTCCAGGGTCTGGATATCGCAGTCCATGGCGAGCGGGCCTATCTGTTGGACAGCTAGATCACTCCATTTCTGCACGATCGGGGCCGGGCAGCGCGAAGGTGTTGTCTGGTCCCGGTCGAGCAGTTTCGGGCCACGTCACGCCAGGACCAAAACTCTTTTCAACTCTGAGATGTATTTTGTTGTGACAAGATCGACCCAATGGGGAAACTTCGCATTTCCGCCATGATTGCCGATCCTTTCGCATGGGAACGGTCAAATTGAGAACAATTTGTCCAGTTTAGTGGTCATCGTAGTGGGCGAGCGAAAACACTTGGCCGCTCAAGTGCCGCGAGTTTGGGGTTGCGTTATGAAGTCGAGTGCCGAGAACAACCAGATCCAGGGCAGTCAGGGGGAAATGGGCGACGAACTGCCGTCGGGAACCCAGCTGTCGAATGGCAACTACACGATCCAGCGGCATCTGAAGACCGGCGGTTTCGGCATAACCTATCTGGCCCACGACACGCTTGGCCGACCAGTGGTGATCAAGGAATGCTTCCCAGGCACCCTCTGCTCTCGCGCGTCAAAACAAGTGCAACTGCGCTCTCGCGCGCATTCGACCTCGGTGGAAAGTCTGGTCCAGCGTTTTGTAGTCGAGGCGCACAGCCAAGCCAAGCTTGACCACCCGAACGTCGTGAAGGTCCACCAGGTCTTCAAGGAAAACAACACGGCCTACATGGCGATGGATTATGTTCAAGGTCACGATCTGCTGGAAACGATCCGGCAGCCTGATCTGACCTTGACGCCCACCGAGGTCCGCTCCTCTCTGCTGAAGCTTCTGGACGCGGTTGCCGCCGTGCACGACCAGAACCTTTTGCATCGGGACATCTCGCCCGACAACATCCTCATCGATGGCAAGCGGCGACCGATCCTGATCGATTTTGGTGCTGCAAAGGACGAGGCGGCGCGCATCGACAGTGTGGCCTCGACACTGCATGTGGTGAAGGACGGCTATTCCCCGCAAGAGCTTTATCTGAGTGGCGGCGGAAATCAGGGGCCGTGGAGCGATCTCTATGCGCTGGCCGCGACCTACTATCATGTCATCAGCGGCTCTGCCCCGCCGAACAGTCAGGTCCGCCTGGCGGCAATGGCGGCAAACACGGCCGATCCTTGCGTCCCTCTGAGCGGTCGGTTTGACGCCTACGAACCGCGCTTTCTGGCAGCCCTGGACAAGACCATGGCAGTCCTACCGAAAGAGCGCTTTCAGTCCGCGCGACAGTGGATCAATGCCATAAACGGAAGCGAAGACGGGAATGTCAGGATATTCCCGGTCAGCGAAGTTGTCCGGCAGGTCACGCCCATGACGCGGGTCACACGGGCCGAAGCGCAGGCCGCGCGAAAGAAAATCGGGCCGATTGCGTTGCTGGGCGGTGTTGGCGTCGTGGCGCTGGTTGGTCTGGGCATTTTCTTGGCTCTGCCCAGCGGTGACGACGTGCAGACCGGAACAGCCTCAAACGTTGGCAAAGCCCTGGCGGCCGGGTCTGCAACGGTCGAAGCCGAGCCCGCCGTCGCCCCAGAACCGACACCTGTCGCGGATCCCGCGCCGCCTTCGGAGCCTGCATCGGCCGAGCCGGTGGCGGAAGCGGTGGCCCCCCCGCCTGTCGTCGAGGCAACAGCCGCAGACCCCGGCGTGACCGAAGTCAGCGCACTTACATCCAACTGGACCGTGGAACTGCCGTTCTCGGCGGGCGGGAACGAGCCAACGCGTGTTCAGCAGACCACAGGGGCATCGCCTGATTGGCTGGTTCCGGGGCTGCTCATCACGGCCGTCAACGGCACCCCTGTGACCCGGATCAACGACATCCCCGGCATCCTGCGCGAATCTGTCTCGCCGGGGGATCAGCCGACCATCTCGGTCACCCTGACAACGCTCCCGGAAGGTTCAACCGATCCGGTGGATCAGACGCTTGACCTGCCGGTCATGCACCGGATCATGTTGCGCTCGGGCGCGCAGTTTCTGGTGGAATGGCAGGAGTCGGCCTGGCGGACAGAGGTCTTCGCGCTGCCCGACGGATACAGCGGCGAGGTCAAGGTTGGCGACATCGTCGTTGCCCACGTCAATTCCGGAGTGCGTGTGGACCGCCCGAACGCGCTGTCCGAGGCGCTGTTGAACGATATCCTGTCGAAGGCTGGCAGCACCCGGCTTGCGATCGAACAGAACGGGCAGATCTGGATCGTTTCCTTCCCGCTGCCCCGGTAACCGCCCGTCAGCCAGATCGGCGGCGCCGGGAAGCACCGGGCGGGTTCAAGACACCAAAGGCCCCTAAAGTCCTACGGGCATTTTTCGGATCCCGTCAGCGGTTCGCCAAATGGGGGCAACGGTCTAGCTGCCTCGGAACGCGATCAGAAAGGTCTCGGCCAGGTCTTGCGCCACGTCCTCTGGCGTGTCTACGGCAATTGCATGCCGCTTGATGCCATGGATCATGCGTTCCAAAACTGCGGCCGCGATTGTGCGGACCTGTTTGTGGTCAGGTCCGTTGAACAGCAGGCCGGAAATCGGACGGGCACCAGCATTGTCGAGAACCTCGAACAGTTTCGCTGTTTACTGGCAGAACGTGGTCGCCGCGAGCCAGCAGTCAGCGGCCTTCCCGGAAACGCCGCTTTGGGGTCAGAGGCATTCTATTGGCGGCCTTCGGCTGGGATGGCACGAGGCCATGGGCCGAGTTGAAAGATCGATTATCCTGGACGCGGGCCTGACGCATGTCAGCGATCACCCGACGCAGTCTCGTCGGCAAGCGCGGCTGTTCTGGTCGCCCCCGGTGCGCGGATTGGCGCAGGTGACGGGCGACCTTCCCGGGCGTCTTCTGGGGCTGGGCGCGGATCTGCCGCTGGGGGGTCTGTCGCGACTGGCGGCGCTGGTACCTGCTACCGGGCTGGTATCTGTCGGACGTCGGGCGCAGCCTGCCCCTGCCGGACCCCGCAGCGGGTGCAGAGCTAAACGCGCATGATCGCTGTCGCTTACGACGCGCCACGAAACCAACTGCTGCGCGCCGTTTGAGCCGCACTAGGCAATTCATGAGGGCGAGGTGAGAGGCTGGACAACGACCCAAGCGGGGCTCGTTACGGCTGCTTCCTTCCGGACCTGACCGGGTTGGCGAGGTGCCTGCCCGCGCCAACCTCTCACCATCGGATATAGGTGATAGATCGGCGGGGCGCAAGCCGGTGGCCTGCCGAAGGCTATGCGCCTAAACTCGCCATCGAAGGGGGACGTCATGACCCGACTCATCCGTATTGAGTGGCCAGACAACGGCACGCCTGATTTGCCACCGGCGGTTACACTCTTCGAGTACGAATCGCGCCTTCGGGCTTTGCGCCGGGCAGCGGAGGCGGCAGAGTATGACGCAATCGTGGTCTATGGCGACCGTGAGCATGCTGCCAACCTGCACTGGTTGACGGGCTTCGATCCGCGCTTTGAAGAGGCGGTGCTTATCGTCACGCCAGGGGATGCGCTGCTGCTGGCAGGAAACGAATGTCTGGCCTACACCGACGTTTCGCCGCTGGTCGCAGGCGGGCTCGTGCGGACGGGTCATTGCGCCAGTCTGTCACTGCCGAGCCAGCCCCGTGACGGTCGGCGACTGGCGGACTGGCTTGCAGACATGCTCGCAACGGATGACCGGGTTGGAGTGATCGGTTGGAAGTGGTTCGGCCCAGATGAGGTTGATGACCCGGTGACGGCACTGGAGGTGCCAGCGTTCCTGGCTGACCCGCTTCGCGTGATGACAGCACGGGTAGAGGCAGCCACGAAGCTGATGATGCATCCCGGCCATGGACTTCGAGCCCGCGTGGACGCTGCCGATATCGCGCGTCTGGAGTTTGCCAACCATATGGCCGCCGCTGCGTTGAAGCGGATGGTCTTCGCCCTGCATCCTGGCATGACCGATTTTCAGGCGATCGAGGCTGCGCGGGTGGGCGGTCTGCCCCTGGGTTGTCATACGACCTTTGCGGTGGGCTCTGCCCCGGGGCTCTGCGGTCCCTCGGGCGTTCGCCTACAGCCAGGTGCAAGCGCAAGTTTCAACATCTGTCATTGGGGCGCGAATATCTGTCGGGCGGGCTGGCTGGCGCAGTCCGCGGCAGACCTGCCCGCCGTCGCGCGCGACTATGTCGAGGTCTTCGTCGAACCCTACGTCAGGGCAATGTCGGACTGGTGCGGGATGATGCGGCCGGGGGTCTCGGGCGGCTATGTCTGGAGCCACATGATGGCGGCGCTGCCGGTCGAGACCTTTGGTGTCACACTGAACCCGGGCCATCTGATCGGCCTTGACGAATGGATCTCATCTCCGATCCGCGCGGGGTCGGCCGATGCCTTGGCCAGCGGCATGCCGATGCAAATGGATGTGATCCCGACCCATCCGGTCTATGGATCGACGCGGATGGAAGATGGCTATGTCATCGCCGGTATGGAGCTGCGGGACGAGCTGGCGGCGCGTTTCCCGAACGTCGCCCGCCGCTGCGAGGCCCGCGCCAGGTTCATGCGGGAAGTCATCGGCATGGAGGTGCCGGACAGCCTTCTGCCTCTGGCCGACACCTGTGGTGTCGTGGCGCCCTACCTGTTTGACCCGGCCCAGATTGTGGTCTGCTAGACCTTGTCCACGCGTGGTCAATTCTTATTCTATCACGTAATCAATTACTTGAGCGTGGACATTCAGAGTTTGTCAACCATCATGCGAAAGCCCGTCGCCGCCTAGATCACGCCCGCCATGCGGGCACCGGTCAGCAGGTCTGGGGCCAAGTGATGCGCCCAGCGCCCGTCGCTGGGGACGACATCGGGCACCTGAACCACGACACAACCCGCGCGGTGCGCGGCTTCGGCTCCAGTCTCGCTGTCTTCAAACACGAGGCAGCGTTCCGGTCGAACCCCAAACAGGTCTGCTGCCAGCAGGTAAGGGTCCGGCGCCGGTTTTGGCGCAGTGACGTCATCCAGCGTTACGACATGAGTGAAAGCTTGTGCGATTCCGGCAAGTCCAAGCTTGTGATGCGCGCCTGCCCGACCGGTCGAGGTGACAACGGCCATCGGGTGTTGCAGCAATCCCAGAAGCTCCGCAACACCAGGCTTGAGGGTCAGGCCCGAGTTGACGCCAGACGCAAAGCCATCGGCCCAATGCCGGTTGACGCTGTCCAGGTCAGCGGCTGGCCAGGCTGCGCGGATGATCTGCGATGCGGTTGGACCGTCCTTGCCAACCAACTGGTGCATGAAGGCTTCGTCCACCTTGTACCCGTGCGCGGCAAACGCGGCGATGCCCGTGGCTAGGGCAATGCTTTCGGTATCGATCAGCGTGCCGTCCAGATCGAAAAGCAGTGCGTCGTACATCGGAACCTCCGGTCTTGCCGGGCCTATAGCCGATCAGAGATACAGCCGATAGTGCTCGAACCCGTTGCTGTCGGTTCCAAGATGTTCAGGCCGGAAAGAGGCAAGATCGTCAAGGTGTGCCTGCGATGCCCGTCCGGCCGTGATCTTCACCGACGTTCCCGGAAGTGGCAGGAAATGCCAGCTTCGCCTGGGTGGGGCGCCGACTGTGCCGACTGACCGGATGTAGTCCGCCAGAACCTGCTGCGTGCGGACGCCGTTCGACAGAACGACTTGCGGCTTAAGCCCGGATGCATTGGTCATCGCAAGGCTAGCGCGATGGTTGTTCGTCACCAGCACGAACGTCTCGTCTGGGTCAAGCGGCTGATCGTCCAGCCGAACCCCGACGATGCGGCGTGCAGACGGATTGACAAGTTGGCCATGGTGATCAAAGCGCGCTGGCTGGCTGAGATCGATCGCGTAGCTGAGACCCGGCAGGACCTCGAACGTAAACGACGGGACTGTCACGTCGTGCAGGATGGCGTCGCTGGCGCCGGGTGCAATCTGATGGAACAGGGCGGCCGACTGTTCCAGCCAATTGCAAATCTCTGCGCCTGTCACGGCCAGGGCGACCAGGGTGTTCGGGAAGACATAGAGATCGGACATGTTGCGCATGCGCAGTAGTCCGGCGGGAATGTCGGTAAAGTTGTCCGGACCAGAGCGTCCGCCCGAGCGGAAAGGCGCTGCCGAGGCCAGAAGACGATGCTTTGCCCAGCACGTACCTGCGATGGCCCTGCTGGCATAGTCAGCTTTCGCCGCAGAGATCAGGTCAAGCGCAGCCGAGGGGGCCGAGGTGGCAAAATGGGTATGCAGGTCAACGCGACTTTCGCCCAGCACTCTGCGCGACCAAGCCAAGGTTGCACGATGGTCCGGCCCGATGGCCTTGCGCAGCGCCACTTCGGTCGCCTTGGCAGGTTCGGACCGCCAGCGCAGCCGCGCCGTCGAGGCGCTGACGTGCCATCGCCGGGGCCCGTGGCTTGTTCGCGTCAGGACAAGATCGATCAGCCCGAGATGACTGCCGGAATGTCCCGGCATGACAGCCGGTTTGCCGGCCAGCAAGCCCTGGACCGGATCGATTCCCGGGGCGGGCTCGATCCCGGGGCCAGGGAAGGCCAGATGGCTGTGCCCGGCAATCACGGCATCGACCTCGGGCAAGGCAGCGAGGGCGGTTGCGGCATTCTCCATGCCGTCTTGCGGGGTCATCGCGCCGATTCCGGAATGGGCAAGGACCACGATCACGTCCGCCCCACGCGCCTTGAGCCGCGGCAACCAGGCCTGGGCCGAAGCCACGATGTCCCGCATGCGGATACGGCCTGCGACCTGGTCCCTGTCCCACAGCTCGATCTGTGGCGGGGCAAAGCCGATGACGCCGATGCGCAGCGTGTGAAAGCGTCCGTCACGATCGGCGAAGCGGCGCTTGAGCAGTGCAAACGGGGGCACAAAGGTCTGGTCCCGCGATGGGCTGGTACCAAGTCGCGTTGCAATATTGGCAGACACAACCGGAAAGCGCGCGTCCTTCAGCGTCGCGCTAAGAAACGGCACGCCGTAATTGAATTCATGATTGCCAAGCGTCGCCGCATCATACCCGAGCGTATTGAACGCAGTAATGACGGGATGGGCCCGTTTGCGACGAGGCGCAGAGGCGACATAATCCGCCAGGGGATTGCCCTGCAAGAAGTCGCCATTGTCGAAAAGCAGGCTATTTGCACATTCGGTCCGGGCGCGGGCAATCTGCCGGGAGATCTCGCTCAGGCTGCGACCGGCGACAGCGCGATTGGCGCAGTAGTCATAGGGCAGAAGGCAGGCATGTAAATCGCTGGTTGCTATGAGACGCAGATCGATCACCGGTGCGGTCTGCAGTCCGGCCGCACTGTTCACCGATTTAACGGAATCTGCCACCGGAAAAACCAGTTGTCCGGACCTGGTCTCGGTGGCGGGCGAGGTCGTGATCACAGGGGCTGCATAAGTACTGTCGTCGCCCCCAGGGGCGGACCATGTCGACACTGCTTCTTGGCCGCGCAAAGACATGAGACGTTCAACCACACCACGACATTTCTAAACCGTCGGCACAGGGATGGCCCTTTGTGTACCGCTGAAGTTGTGACGAGGATAAGGCGTTTTGAAGGTTTTCAAGGAACACTTGCATTTTCGGCACAGTTGAGAGCCTGTCTTGTCAGCTTGCCCACCGTGAATTGGTGTGGCTTGAGTCCGGAATTGCAAACTGGCATGCAATTGCGTGTCAATGAAGGGAATTGAGATGCGGCTGGCCGAGACAGTGGTCTTTGGGGGTTCCGGATTGGACCGTGCGGCGACTGTGCGGAAGCATCCTCAAGCCCTCGCGGAGGCGTTGCGGCAGGGCAGTGTGCTGGCAATTTGGCGAGGCAAACCCCTGGTTGCTGAGGCTGGCGGTCTTTTCTGGCTGACCTCGGGTCATCCAGCCCTGGCCTTGGCGGGTCCTCCGGTCTTTCTGGGGCTGGACAAGGGCGTGCCGCGCTTTGCCGCCGACATTTCGGACTGGTCGCCCGAGGCCGGCGCCGAAGCTGTGGCGGCGGGGTTCTTTGACCCATCGGTCCAGCAGCATCCTGCCCTTGGTGACAGTGCCGGGTTCCGCGAATTGCGCGGGATCATGACGGACCTCAGCCCGCGCGAGGCCGAACTGGCAGCGACGGCGAAGGCCGTGTTGCAGTGGCATCGCAGCCACGGCTTCTGTTCTGCCTGCGGGTCAGCATCTGACACGGTCGAAGGCGGATGGCAGCGGAAATGTCCGGCCTGCGGAGCCCAGCATTTCCCGCGGACCGACCCGGTGGTCATCATGCTGGTCACCCATGGCAACAGCGTTCTTCTGGGCCGCAGCCCGGGTTGGCCCGAGGGGATGTATTCGCTCCTTGCAGGCTTCGTCGAGCCAGGCGAAACCATTGAGGCGGCCGTCCGGCGTGAGGTTCTGGAAGAGGCGGGTGTGCGCTGTGGGACGGTGAAGTATCTGGCCAGCCAGCCTTGGCCCTTTCCCGCCTCGCTGATGATCGGAGCTGCTACAGAAGCACTTGACCCCACCCTGACGGTAGATCCCGAGGAACTGGAAGCGGCGCGTTGGGTCAGTCGCGAGGAAGCGGTGCAGACCTTTGCCGGGTTGCACCCCGAGATCCGTCCGCCACGCCGGGGAGCGATTGCCGAGTTCATCTTGCGCAACTGGCTTGCCGACCGTCTGGTTTAGGGCCACCTTGGCACAGGGCAGACACAGCAGGACAAGCAGACCGAATGAAACTGACGTCGAAGATCGATCTCGAAGTTCCAGCGCGCTTTGTATACGACATCCTGGCCGATCATGACGCCTGGGAACGCGAGGCACTGCAGCGCGGGGTCGAGATCGAACGACCGGTGGATATGCCGACCAGCGGGGTTGGTGCCAGCTGGAAGCTGCGGTTCCGCTTTCGCGGCAAGTCCCGCAAGGTTCTGGTGCGAATCGAAGAGATGCAGCCGGAGTCACGCATGGCCCTGTCGTTTGAAGGACAGGCGCTGGCGGGCGAGTCCGAAATGGACATCATCGCCCTGTCGCCACGGCGGACGCGATTACGTACTGCGGTCACGGTTCGGCCCAAGACCTTGGCAGCACGGCTGTTCCTGAACACGCTGAGGCTGGCCAAGCGCAGGGTGCAGGGGCGGTTGGACCGGCGCCTCGGCCAGTTGGGGGCAAGAATCGAGGACCGGTTCGCCCGCAGCCGGACAGAACGCGTCTGATCTGGTCAGCCGCGTTCGCGGTCAGCCGGATAGACGCCCAGTATCCGCACTTCTGAGGTGAAATAGCGGAGTTCTTCAAGGGCGAGGGCAACATTGGCATCTTCGGGATGGCCCTCGATATCGGCGTAGAATTCCGTTGCGGTGAACGTGCCGCCGACCATGTAGCTTTCCAGCTTGGTCATGTTGATGCTGTTCGTCGCAAAGCCGCCCAGCGCCTTGTAAAGCGCCGCCGGAATATTGCGGACCCGGAAAGTGAAGGTGGTAATCATCTTGCCTGCGCCGCGCCGAGTCAGGTCGGATGTGCGCGACATCACCAGAAAACGGGTGGTGTTGTTAGCCTGATCCTCGATATGCCGGGCAAGCACGTCCAGGCCGTAGATCGATGCCGCCAGTTCGCTGGCCAATGCCGCGCGGCTCTTGTCCCCGGCCTCGGCCACTTCGCGGGCGGCGCGAGCGTTGTCGCTGCTGACCCGGCCCTTGATGCCATGTGCTTTCAGAAAGCCCGCGCATTGCGGCAGGATCACCACGTGGCCAAAGGCTTCGCGCACGTCTTCAACCCGTGCCCCCGGCACGCCCAGAAGGTTGACGTGCACGCGCACAAAAGCCTCGTCAATGATATGCAGACCGGACCGCGGCAGCAGGGAATGCACATCGGCCACCCGGCCATAGGTCGAATTCTCGACTGCCAGCATGCCAAGATCAACTTCGCCGCGCGCGACCTTGTCCACCACTTCCTCGAATGTGGTCGAGGGGACAGCCTCCATGTCCGGGCGGGATTGCTGGCAGGCCTGGTGCGAATAGGCCCCAAGTTCGCCCTGAAATGCGATGCGACCGGTCATTCTTGCCCTCTTTGTCCCGAAAACCCCCTGACAGGGGCGTTTCGTCGCGCGTCTACACCTTGAAACCCATAGGGGGAAGCGGATAGATAGCCGCGAAATCGAGACCCCAAGACAGGTGACCCATGTTCGACACGATGACGATGACCAAAGCGGTGGGCGCGGTCTGCGGCTCGCTTCTGGTGTTCATGCTGGCGGGCTGGGCCGCAGACGGGCTGTACACGGTTGGCGGCAAGGGCCACGGCGGCGACCACGGGGAAGAGCTGGCGCAGGCCTATACCATCGACACCGGCGAGGAAGCCGCCCCGGCCGAGGATGCTGGCGCCGAGGCTGTTGA